>JBOHTL010000441.1:0-3043 GCA_050733735.1 Gemmatimonadaceae bacterium | reverse complement strand
ACATCCGCCGTCCGACGACGCCGTAGATCGTGATCCCCTTGAAGATCACTTCGGTCGCGAAGTTGACGTCCATCGGCTTGGCGGGGATGCCGAGCATCTGCACGCGTCCGCCCACGCGCACCAGCTCGAACGCCTGATGAATCGCCGAAGGCACCCCCGACATTTCCAGCACGACATCGACGCCCAGGCCGCCGGTATGGCGCTGCACGACCTCCGCTGCCTGTTGCGGACGCAAGGCGTCGTGCGCTCCCATGCGCCTCGCGAGCGCGAGGCGCTTGTCGTTCACGTCGGTCGCGATGATCCGCGACGCGCCCGCGGCCTTGCAGATCCCGACCGCGAAGATGCCGATCGGTCCACACCCCGTCACGAGCACCGTCGCTCCGGGAATGTCCGCGGTGAGCGCCGTGTGAAACGCATTGCCCATGGGGTCGTGAATGCCGCCGACGTCGAACGACACGTTGTCGTCCAGATGCCAGACATTCGTCGCGGGCATCGCGATGTACTCGGCGAAGCAGCCGTCGCGATCCACGCCGATGATCCTGGTGTACGGGCAGACGTGCGCGATGCCCGTGCGGCACAACAGGCAGCGCCCGTCCACGATGTGCCCTTCCGCCGTCACGCGGTCGCCTTCGTGCACGTCGGTCACGAGCTGCCCGACCTGCACGACCTCGCCGGCGAACTCGTGCCCCACCACGATGGGTGGACGCACGCGTCCCTGCGCCCACGCGTCCCACTCGTAGATGTGGACATCAGTGCCGCACACACCGGCGCGGCGCACCCGAATCAGAACCTCGTCGTCCCGAATCCGCGGCTCCGGAACGTCGGTCAGCACGAATCCGGCGCCAGCAGATGGCTTCACCAACGCTTTCACGCGCGGCAGATCTCCAGGAAGGTGACGAAAAGCGCAGCGGAAGCTATTTCGAGTAGCGCGCCAGAGCGAGCGATACGATTTCGGCGATCAGCGCGTGATACGTGATCCCGTCCTTTTCGGCGGAGCGCGCGAACTCGGCGTTGCGCTCGAGGTAGCAATTCGGGTTCACCTCGATCACGTAGACATCGCCGTTCGCCGACGCGCGCATGTCGATGCGGGCGTAATCGCGCAGCCGTAGCGCGTGAAAGGCGTCGACCGCGGTCGATTGAAGCCGCTCGATGAGCCCCTCGTCCAGGTCCGTCGGAAACACCGACCGCGTCCCCGCGAATTCCGCGGACTTCTCCGCGTCGGAGCCTTCGCCGCTCCCGTCGGCACCCCACTTCGCCTCCCAGCTCGCGATGCGAGGCGCGCCAGCGGGCATCCTGCTGAAGTCCAGCTCCATCACGGGAAGCGCGCGTGCCTTCACGTTGCCCAGGACGCCGACGTAGAACTCGCGCCCGTCGACGAACTCCTCGAGCAGGACGGGCGTCCCGAACTCCGTCTGCAGCTCGTCGATCTTGCTGAGCAATTCGCGGATGTCCGTCACCAGTGATCCACTCGTGATTCCGATCGACGCGTCTTCCTGCGGCGGCTTCACGATCAGCGGGAAATCGATGTCGCCGACCGTGTCCACGGCGCCGCGATACACGGTGGCGAATTTCGGCGTTCTGATGCCGTGGAAGCTGAGGACCTTCTTCGTGAGGCTCTTGTCTCCCGCCACCATGAGCCCTGAAGGACTGGAACCGGTGTAGCGCAGACCCAGCAGGTTGAGGAGCGCGGCGAGGTTCGAGTCCAGCGAGCTGACGCCGGCGAACGACTCGGTCAGGTTGAACACCAGTTCCGGCGTCGCGCGCTTCAGCGCAGTGATGACCGGAGCGATGTCGGCGTCGACGGGGACGCGCGTCACGAGGTGATGGAGCGTCTCGAGCGCGCTCGATAGCTGTTCGATCACTGGATCGACCGGCGGCTCGAGCGCGTCAGCGGAGTGCAGCAGCGCGATTCGCATCAGGGCACGAGCGCGGATCTGGCACGCGCACCACCGCTTCGACGCGCGCGTCCCATGACTTTCGTATGACGGTACAGCATCACAACCGCCGTCGCGAACGCCGTGAGCTCGATGAGGGTCGCGGCTTCGAGACGGCCCACGCGCAGGCGCAATGCTTCGGCGCGCCGCGCGATCGCGTCGATCAACGAACGAATGACGCTTGGATGTTCGCTCGTCCAGAACGCGACCCGACTCACGATCTCGCGATAGTGCCGCCTCAGGAATGCGTCCGCGAGCTCCGCCGCGGGAGCGTCACGCTCAGCGATGAAGATCTGACGAAGGTCGACGTCGAACTGCCGTTCGTCCTCGATCGGCACGGCATCACGCTCCAACCGGTAGTGCTCGGCGAGCGAATATCGCATGGCCGTCACGGGCAGGTCGTCTTCGTCCGGCGTCAGCGATCCCGGATCCTCGCTGGCGACGCCTCGCATGATCGCGTCGACGTACTCGAGCTTGTCGAGCGCGCGCCAGCCGGCGTACTCCTCACGCCAGTTGGAATCGGGCGTCAGCCACACCGCAAACGTCTCGGCGAAATCTTCGTCAGGATGCTTCTGCGCGTACCAGCCGAGGATGTGGCGCACGTGATCGCGCGAGAACGGATCGGCGCGATACCGGTCGCGATATGGTCGCGTGAACGATCCAAAGACCGACTGCCAGTCGGGCCGCTCGTAGAGACGAAACGCGTAATTGAATGCGTGCCCGGCCTCGTGCCGCAGATACCGCATCGCTTCCTGATCGGATTCGACGCTCATCGCCATCTCCTCCTCGATCCGCTCGAGGCGAGGGTCGGCGAGGTAGAAGGGAATGCCGATCAGCGGCGTTCCGTCGGGGCATCCCCACTGATCGCTGAGATAGGCTGGAGGTCGATACCGCAGTCCCTTGTCGCCGAGCTCCTGATGCAGTTGATCGATCAGACGCTCCACCCGCGAGCCGTGAATGCTCAGCCCCAGATCCGAAATGCGTTGACCCAGCAGCAGGTCTCGCTGCCGCGTCCATTCCAGCTCGCTTGCCATACGGTCGCTTCGGGCAAGCGGTGTACCCCGTGATGCAAACGAAAAGGGCCGACGCTTTTGGCGTCGGCCCTGGAT
>JBOHTL010000440.1:0-4741 GCA_050733735.1 Gemmatimonadaceae bacterium | reverse complement strand
TGAGGAGGTCCGCCGCCACCGTCGCCAGGGCGCCTGCGGAGTGCGCCCGCTCGCAGAGCCCGCGGTAGTCAGCCACGGCGCCGTCGCTCGTGGGATACTGCACCAGCACGCCGAATACCGAATCGTCGAATTTGAAGGAGCTCCAGTCACCGACAACGACGTGCCATCCTTTTGCGGCCGCCCGCGTGCGCACCACGTCGATCGTCTGCGGATGGCAGTCGTTGGACACGAGGAACTTCGACCGTTCTCCTTTCACGCTCGCGTGCGCCATCGCCATCGCTTCCGCAGCCGCGGTGCCCTCGTCCAGCAGGGACGCGTTGGCGATCTCCATCGCCGTGAGATCCATGATCATCGTCTGGAAGGTCAGCAACGCTTCCAGTCGTCCCTGCGCGATCTCCGCCTGATAGGGGGTGTAGGCCGTGTACCAGCCGGGGTTCTCCAGGATGTTTCGCTGGATGACCGGCGGCGTGATGGTGTCGTTGTATCCCATTCCGAGATACGAGCGATACAGCTCGTTGCGCGACGCCATCTGCCGCATGTTTCGCAGCGCGTCGTGCTCGCTGCGCCCGGCGGCGATCGCCAGCGGTTTCGCCATCCTGATGCGTCTGGGCACTGCCGCATCGATCAGCGCGTCGAGGCTGTCGTAGCCGAGGAGCTCCAGCATCGCCGCCGTATCGGCGGCTGAAGGACCTACGTGTCGCGAGACGAAAGAATCAGCGGCGCCCTGCTGCCGGGCCGGCGCGCGGGAGGTGGTCGGGGTCATGGCCTGAAAGCTATGCTTTGGTCCATGCAGTGGCATTTTCTCACGTCGCCGCCCGGTTCGGGGGACTACAACATGGCGTTCGACGAGGCGCTGATGCGGTGGTCGACGCGTCACGAAAGCGCGGCCTTCCGCGTGTACGGATGGTCCTCGCCGACGCTGTCGCTTGGCAGGAACCAGCGCGCCCGCGGTCTCTACAACATGGAGGCGGCACGCTCACTCGGCGTGGGGTTCGTCCGCCGCCCGACAGGGGGTCGTGCTTTGCTGCACCATCGGGAAATCACTTACAGCGTCGCCTTGCCGGTCCCCGACGCCGGCGCCGCGCGCGTCATGTACGACTTCATCAACGGTCTCCTGATTGGCGCGATGCGCGGCCTGGGCGCCGACGCGTCACTCGCCACGCAGACATTTGCGCTGCCGCCAGGACCCCGGCCCTGTTTCGACGTACCATCGGCCCACGAGATCGTGATCGGAACGCGAAAGCTCGTCGGCAGCGCCCAGTGGCGGCACGAAAACGCATTGCTGCAGCATGGATCGATACTCGTGCACGACGACCAGGCGCTGATCGCGCGCCTGATGTTCACCCCCGACGGGACGACACCCCCGCCCCAGGCGGCAACACTACGCCAGGCGCTTGGCCATGAGCCCGATCTCGAGGAGGTTGGCGGTGCGTTGTGCCGAGCGCTCCGTGCGGCCACGGGAGAACCACCTCGCGCGTTCGAACCGGACGACGTGCTCCTTGGCGAGGTGAATCGTCTTTCCGAGGGTTATCGTGACGACGCATGGACGTGGCGTCGTTGATCGCTTGACCGTAGTTCGCGCCCTGGTATTCTGTTCGCAGCCGCCCCTCCACACACACGGTCCTACAAGAGCAGTGACACTCGCCATCTTCGCGCGCCGGTTCGCCTTCCTGTTCATCCTGTCGGGCGCCGCATGCATCGATCGACCGGGTGACACGGACGGTGGAGAGACCGGAGGCACCCTCGTCATCGCGCTGCCTGGTACCGGGATCTCGCCTCCATTTCCGCCCGCGTCCGTCGACAACATGTCGCGCATGGTCGTGGACCAGATCTACGACCGACTCGCGGAGATCGGCCCCGATCTCAACACCGTCGGCGATCGCGGCTACACCCCGCGCCTCGCGCGTCGCTGGGAGTGGGCACCCGACTCGATGTCCATCGTCTTCCACCTCGACCCACGCGCGCGGTGGCACGACGGACGTCCGGTTCGGGCGACCGACGTCCGCTTCGCGGTCGACCTGCTCAAGGATCCAGAGACGGCGACGCAGTACACCTCGTTCCTCAGCAACGTGGATTCTGCCTCGGTGCGCGATTCCCTCACCGTCGTGGCATGGTTCGGAACGCGATCGCCGCTGCAGTTCTACCAGTTCGTGTTCAACGTGTACCCGCTCCCCGAGCACCTGTTGAAGGACATTCCGCGAAGCCGGCTCGCAACGTCCGGGGCTGCACAGCGGCCCGTCGGCTCGGGGCCGTTCCGTCTCGCGCGGCTGGAGCCGGGGGTTCGCATCGAGCTGCTCGCGGACACGACGCACTATCGCGGCCGGCCGAATCTCGATCGTGTGCTGCTCACTTTCGCTGGAGACCCGAACACCGCGCTGACACAGTTGTTCAGTGGCCAGGCGGACTTCATCGAGGTCGTGCAGCCGGACGTCGTGCCGCGGCTCGACAGCGCCGAGAACGTGCGGGCGGTGCCCTATCCCACGATGGGGTACGGTTTCATGACGATGAACACGCGCGATCCAGAGCGCGCGAACGCACCGCATCCCATTTTCGGGAATCGTGCCGTACGCCGCGCGATCTCCATGGCTGTGGATCGCGAAGCGATGTTGCGGAACGTGTATGGCGCGCATGGCACCCTGGGGCACGGACCGTACCCGCTGGCACTCGCGGACACGACCGTGAAGCCATTGCCATTCGATCGCACGCGCGCGGCCGCGCTGCTGGACTCCGCCGGCTGGCGGCTGAACGCGGACGGTATCCGCATGAAGAATGGTGAGCCGCTCGCGTTCTCGATCACGGTGCCCACGACCAGTCCGGGCCGCATGCGGTACGCCGTGCTCATTCAGGAGCAGCTCAAGAACATCGGCGCGCGCGTGGAGATCGACGCGATGGAATTCAATGCGTCGCAGGAGCGTCTGATGAACGGCCGGTTCGACGCCACGCTGGCGATCGTCGGTCAGGATCCGCCACGCACGGGCGTTGCCCAGTTCTGGACTACCTCCAACAAGCCGCCGGCGGGCAACAACTACGGCGCCTACTCCAATCCGACCGTGGATGCGCTTCTCGACAGCATTGCGGTCACCGCCGATCCGGAGACAGCCGACGCGCAGTGGCGTCGTCTCTCGGAGATGATCGTCCAGGACGCGCCGGCGATCTGGCTGTTCGAGTACACACCTGTCGCGGGCGTACACAACCGCATTCGCATCGAGGGGATGCGCGGCTACGCCTGGTGGGCCGAGCTTCCCGACTGGTGGATCCCCGCGGACGAGCGCATCGACCGCGACAGGATCGGACTCCGGCCGGCGCAGCAATAGCACGTGCGGCGCCTCGTCGCCGTTCGCTGCCTCCACGCGATCGTCGTCCTGTTCCTCGTGACGACGATCGCGTTTTTCCTGCTGCACTTCGCGCCCGGCGATCCGTTCTCCTTCGAGAACTCGAATGTCCCGCAGGACGTGCGGGACCGCATGCGCGCGAGCTTCGGGTACGATCGGCCCGTCGCGGAGCAATACGTTCGCTACCTGCGCGGCGTCGCCACCGGCAATCTCGGATTTTCACACCTGCGCCGAGAACCGGTCATCGACGCGATCGCCGCGACGGTGCCGCGAACCCTCCAGCTCATGGGGCTCGCGCTCGTGATCAGCTTCGTGCTGGGCATCCGGCTGGGCATCTACGAGGCCCTGCACGCGCGTCTGAGACGGGCGCGCGCCTCGAACGGCGCCACGCTGCTGGTCTACTCGATTCCGGACTTCTGGCTTGCGCTCATGCTGCTGCTGTTGTTCGCGTACTGGATTCCGATTCTTCCGGCCGGAGGAATGACGGATCCAGTCCTGTACGACTACATGTCGCCCGGGCGGCAGATCTGGGACCGCGTGCGCCACCTCGCGCTCCCGCTGACGACGCTGGTGCTTATCGTCACGGCGTACGTCGCGCGATTTCAACGAGCGGCGTTGCTCGATGTGCTTCCCGCCGACTTTGTCCGCTCCGCGCGCGCCAAGGGACTCGAGGAGCGGGCCGTGATCGGGCGACACGCGCTGCGGAATGCGTTGCTGCCCATGATCACCCTCGCGGGACTGGCCTTCCCGACGCTGCTCGGTGGCGCCGTGTTCGTCGAGCGCGTGTTCGCCTGGCCCGGCATGGGCTCCCTCGTGGTGGACGCGATCTTCGTGCGCGACTACCCGCTCGTCATCGCCATCGTGCAGATCGGCGCGTTGATGGTCATCATCGGCAGTCTCCTCGCGGATCTTGCCTACGCGTGGGCCGACCCTCGTCTCCACGCGCGGTGAGGGCGCGGTGAACTGGTGGAGAGGCGTCTGGCGCGGCATGTCTCGCGGGACCCGCGTCGCGGGTGTCGTGCTGCTGGCCCTCGCGCTGGTCGCTTTGCTGGCGCCGGTGATCGCGCCGTACTCCCAGTCGCATCAGATCGACATCGTGGCGATGAAGAGCCAGCCGCCGTCGCTCGCCCATCCGTTCGGGACCGATCGGTTCAGCCGCGACGTGCTCTCGCGCGTGCTCTTCGGTCTGCGCGTGACGCTGTCCGTGGCCACGCTGGCGGTGCTCGTATCAGCGGTCATCGGAACGACGTACGGGCTCACGGCGGCGATGTCCAACCGCGCCGTCGACTCGCTTCTGATGCGCATCCTCGACGCGTTTCTGGCGATTCCGCGCGTGCTGCTGCTCGTGACCGTCGTGGCGCTCTGGAATCCGCTGCCGATCGGCGCGCTCATCGTGCTGCTCGGCGTCA
>JBOHTL010000439.1:0-2744 GCA_050733735.1 Gemmatimonadaceae bacterium | reverse complement strand
ACGCGAATCGACGGATCGGCGATCACGAGCGTGGGATCGGGTTCCGGCGCGGTACGCGCCGGGCCGGTACAGGCCCCCGCGCCGCTGATCGCGACGACGATCGCCCAATGTCGGAGTGGTGCGTGCGTCATATGCTCGAATAAATCTCAACCGGCCCCGGCCGATGCGGTGGCCAGGGTCGGCGCCGTTGGTGTTTGAGTACTTAACGTAGTGATGCTGGACGAAAATGGGTCCATCCTCGGAAGTCAGCATGCCGCACGCCGTACGCTGATCGGCCGCGATTCCGTAGATCACAAACATTGTATTCGGCTGGCGACAACCTCAATCCGAGAGGTTTTGCAGGCGATGTCGGGTTGCCGGGGATGGCTCAGTTCGTCTGGAGAGGACGGCTAAAACCGTTCAGGCAGTTCCCACCTCTTTAGCCCCTCCCCCCAAATGAAGATGCGTTCCCTCCTCCTCGGCGCCGCTGCCGCGCTGACCCCGATCATGTCGGTCGCGGCCCAGCAGCACACGCCGAACAACGTGATCTCGATCCAGCCGCTCAGCGCGATGTACACGCTGTACGCCGGCGAATTCGAGCGTCGCGTCGGCCAGAACGTCACCATCGGCGTCGGCGGCACGTACGTGCAGACCGAAAACGAAGGCAGCAATCAAGAGGCGAGCTACACCTCGGGCGACCTCAAGCTGCGATACTATCCGGGCGTCGCGCTCCGTGGTTTCTCGCTGGGTGTCTCGGCCGGTTACGCGAGCGTGAGCGAGACGGTCACCGGGACGGAGAACTCCGGTGGTGCGCCGAACTTCGGCCTGATGCTCGAATATCAGTGGCTGCTTGGCGCGCGCTCGAACATGGCCGTCACGCTTGGCGCCGGCGCGAAGAAGCTGTTCGTTGACGAGGCCGAATACCTCGACGTCTTCACGACGTATCCCACGGCGCGTCTCTCGATCGGCTGGGGTTTCTAAACATCAGCGAATGTCACGGGGGCGCCGGTGAAAGCCGGCGCCCTTTGTATAACCAGGACCGGAGTGAGCTCCCATGACCACGAGAAAGGTGAAGGACGAAGATGGCCGCGTGTGGCGCTGCGAGCCGGAAGGCAGCGACGCGATGCCGGGCAAGGACGTCAGCCTTCTGTGCCGCACGACTGGCGTGCAGGACGTCATTCGCGTGAAGGTCAGCTGGCAGTGGGCGAAGATGGCAGAGAAGGGCCTCGCCCGAATGATTCTGTCGGCGGTTCGCTGAGGGGTTCTTGACAGCGCTGCGTACCACGGAGTAGAACAGGCAGCCGCATCAGTCAGAGCGGCCCGGCGTATCCCGAGCACCGCGACGGCGCGGCGCACGATCGAACACGCCGCGTTCCTCCGTTCCAGGGTGCGTGCATGCGGATCCATCTCGTTTCACGTGCGGGTGCAGTACTGCTGGTCGCAGTCGCGTGCAGTGAAGCTCCGGTCCCGACGTCTCCATCCGAGCTTCGTGCCGTCACGAGCGTCGCATCCAAGCGCGGGCCCGCGGGCCCCCCGACGGCGGCGGAGCTCGGGCGGTATCTGGTGGTCGCCACCAACCTCACTCTCCCCGGAGACATCGCGCAGCGCGTTGGGACGCTCGGCGGCAGTATCGACGCAGCGTACCCCGACATCGGCGTTGCCGTCGTGAGCGGATTGCACGGCGATGCCCCACAACAGCTCGCGGCAACGCAGGGACTCGCCCATGTCGACCTCGATGTAGACATGCAATGGATCGCGAACGACAGCGAGTTCGAGGTCGCCGAGGCAGGCGTCACAGCCAACGAGGATCCCACGTCGCACCTGGCTCCGACAGCCGCCTTCTTCTTCCCGAGACAGTGGGGCATGCGGGCGATCGGTGCCGACAAAGCGTGGGCAGCAGGCCGACTCGGCTCACCGCAGGTCACGGTGACGATCCTCGACAGCGGAATCGACTACACCCATCAGAGTCTCGTCGGGCTGGTGGACCTCAGTCGGTCGCGGTCATTCATCGCCTCCGACGCCGCCCTCGTCGCCCGGTTCTTCCGGCGGGAGGCCGAGTCGCTGCATCCGGTCGTGGATCTCAATCGACATGGGACGCACGTCGCATCGACGGTGGCGAGCACCGGTCACGGAACAGCGGGTGTCACCCAGCGGGTGAAGCTGGTCGGCGTGAAAGTGCTCTCGGCCGGCGGCAGTGGACCGACGAGCGGCGTGCTCGCGGGAATCATCTACGCGGCCGACATCGACTCGGACGTGATCAACATGAGTCTCGGGAGCACCTTCTCCAAGAGCCAGTTTCCCGGCTTCGTCTCGGTAATCCAGCGCGCGCTGAACTATGCCTACCGCCAGGGAACGGTGGTCGTCGTCGCGGCGGGCAACGAGGCCGATGATCTCGACAAGCTGGGCGACAACTTCAAGTCGTACTGCGATGGCGCGACAGTGGTGTGCGTCAGTGCGGTGGTCCCGAACAGAGCAGCCGCCACGGTGAATGGTCCGTTCGCGGCGGCTGACGCCAGACCGGGATACTCGAATTTCGGTTCGGCGGTCGATGTCGGCGCGCCGGGAGGCACGGGCGGCAATCGCCTTGTCTGGGCCGCGTGCTCGAGCTACAGCCTCCTCACGACGGTGTGCCAGGACAGCAAGGGCTTTGCGCTTGGCATCGCCGGCACGAGCATGGCAACGCCGCACGTCGCCGGTCTGGCTGCGCTCATCGTCGAGGACGTCGGGAAGAATCGCCCCGACATCGTCCGTCAGCGCATCCGCGA
>JBOHTL010000438.1:0-5699 GCA_050733735.1 Gemmatimonadaceae bacterium | reverse complement strand
CCCGGGCGGCGAGCTGCGCGCCCAGCTGCTGCGCAGAGGCCAGCGCTAGGCAGTTCCGGTCATCGCGCTCCTACGTAAAGATCCTTTCAGTCGTACGTACGGAGCGCGATGCGCTGGTTGCCGCGATGATCTGATATTCGTCGCAAACCCCGAGGATCGGTTTGCGACCATGACCACGAACACGATGACGCCTTGGCTGGCGCTCGCCGCCATCCTGACTCTCACCAGCATTCCTGCCCGCGCCCACGCGCATCCGGGCGCCGGAATCGTCGTCGACCGCACCGGCACCGTGTATTTCGTGGTGCTCGGCTCCAGCCACCTCATGAAGTGGCGAACGGGCGAGAAAGCCACGGTCTTCGTCAGCGACGATCGCATCCGTCTTCCGCACCATCTCACCCACGGCCGCGATGGATTCATCTACGTCGTCTCGGACGACGACGGTCGGGTCTTTCGCGTCGACGGCGCCGGCGGGTTGCAGCTGCATTTCGATACGCGCAGCGCTCGGCCGTCCAGGCAGTCCAGGCAGTCGCGCTTGCAGATCGGAGCCTGGGGCGACCCCTTCACCGTCGATTCGGTGGGGAACATCTACGGCCTGGGCGACGGCGACGTTTCAGTACTCGTTCGCGTTTCTCTCAACGGAACCGTGGTACCCATCGCCGCCGGCACGAGATTCGGGGAGCTGCATTTCCGCGGGATGGCGATCGGGCCGGACGGTGCGCTGTATCTCACCGACGCGTCGCGCGTGTGGCGCATTCGCGGCGACAGCGCCGAAGCGATCGTGCCGCGCGGCGTCACCCTCGCATTCCCCGATGGCATCGCGCTGGAGGAGGCAGGCAACATCTACGTCGCCGACGTTGAGGCGAGACGGGTCGTTCGTCTCGCGCCCGATGGAGAGGTGAACACGCCGGCGTATCTCGCCGAAATGGAGTTCCGCGGGCCGACCGGCGTCGCGGCGCGAAGCGATACGGTGTACGTGCTCGACAACGCTCCAGGGAGCACGGCGGTGTGGCGTGTCGCGCCGGACGACAGCGGCCGTGTCTACACCCAGAGCTTCTGGAAGTGGCATCTCAGGACGATGGTCGCCGGGCTGCCGATTCTCCTCGTCACCCTGCTCGCCGCCGACCGATATCAGAAGCGGACATCTGTCAGCACGCCGGCGTCCTGACTAGATTTCGTCACCCGGGAGAGATGGCCGAGAGGCTGAAGGCGGCGGTTTGCTAAACCGTTATACGGGGTTAAACCCGTATCGAGGGTTCGAATCCCTCTCTCTCCGTTTCAATCGGACTCATCGCTACGATGGGTCTTTTTTTTCCCGATGACCGACCCCGTTCGTCTTCGCTTCGCGCCCTCACCGACCGGTTATCTGCACGTCGGCGGCGCTCGCACCGCGCTGTTCAACTGGCTGTTCGTGAAGCACTACGGCGGACAGTTCCTCCTGCGGATCGAGGACACCGACAAGGCGCGCAGCACCGAGGAGAGCACGCGCGCGATCTTCGAGGGAATGCGCTGGCTCGGTCTCGACTGGGATGAAGACGTCGTCCATCAGGGCGCAAACCTCGAGCGGCATCAGCGCGACGCGCGCGCCATCCTCGACCGGGGCAAAGCGTATCGCTGCTTCTGCACGCCTGCGGAGCTCGACGAGCGGCGCAAAGCCGCTGAGGCGCGAAAGGAGGTCTTCACCTACGACCGCCGCTGCGATCGCCTGGCGAAGGACGACGTGCAGCGTCGCGTCGCGGCCGGCGAGCCTCACGTCATCCGCTTTCGTGTGCCGGACGGTACGACCACATGGAACGATCTCGTGCATGGCGACATCACCTTCCCGAACAAGGACATCGACGACTTCGTCATCCTGCGTTCGGACGGGACGCCCATCTATAACCTCGCGGTGGTGTCCGACGACATCGCGATGCGCATCACCCTCGTCATGCGGGGTGACGATCACATCTCGAACACGCCGAAGCAGATCATGCTGTACGACGCGCTCGGCGTGTCGCAGCCGCGATTCGGACATCTGCCGATGATCCACGGCCCCGATGGCAAGAAGCTCAGCAAACGCCACGGCGCGACCGCGGTCGGCGACTACCAACACATGGGCATCCTTCCGGAGACGATGCTCAACTTCCTCGCGCTGCTCGGCTGGAATCCCGGAAGCGACATCGAGGTCATGTCGATCCGTGACATGATCGACGCCTTCACCGTGGAAGGGCTCTCGAAGAAGGCGGCGATCTTCGACTCGAAGAAGCTCGAGTGGATGAACGGTCAGCATCTCATGCGCTCGAGCGCCGAGCGTCTGCTGCCGCTCGTCGCGCGCGGCCTGGCCGACGCGGGCATCACGACGCCGACGGACGTCGAGGCGCGGCGCGGATGGTACCTGGCGCTGATCGACGTCATGAAGGTACGGGCGCGCACCGTCGACGAGATCGTCCAGCAATGCACGCCGTACGTGGGCGACGACATCGACTACGACGCGGGCGCCGTGGCGAAGCAATGGAAGGATCGCGACGCGACGGCGAACATTCTCTCCGCCACGCGCGATCGTCTCGTGGCAGCGTCGGACTGGTCCGCGGCCTTTCTCGAGGGAGCGCTCCGCGAGCTCGCCGAGTCACTCGGCGTGGGCGGCGGCAAGCTCTTTCAACCGCTGCGCGTCGCGCTCACCGGATCCGCGGTGAGCCCGGGAATCTTCGAAGTTCTGATGATTCTGGGACGCGAGCGCTCCATCGCGCGAATCGACGCGGCGCTGAGCTATCTCGAAGGGCACCCCGCGACGTGAACCGCGTCAATCCGCGGTTGATCCGTGTTGACCGCCGGAAACATCCGTCCCATATTGGGCCTAAACACGTGTCTGCTTTCGCGGGGACCATTCCGCGCGAGCGACATGTCCTGCACATCCGGGCATGGCCGAGCCGCTGACCCAGCTCGAGCGTCGAGTCTATCACTACATGATAGACTTTCTCGCCGAGAACACATACCAACCGAGCATTCGCGAGATCGCGAAGAAGTTCCGCATCAAGTCCACGAAGACCGTTTCGGACTTGCTCCACGCGCTCGCGACGAAAGGCTACATCGAGCGCGACGAGTCGCGCTCGCGCGGGGTTCGCCTGCTCGGCTTTGCGGCCTCGGGAGCTACGCAGCCCGTGCCGTACTACGGAAAGATCCACGCGGGCGAGCCCGCGCTTCGACCGGAGCATCGTGTCGGCTATGTGACTCTCGACCGTCGCTTTCTGCCGAGCGAGGATGTCTACCTGCTGCGCGTGACCGGCGACAGCATGACGGGCAAGTGCATCGCCGACGGTGATTTCGTGCTCGTCTCGCCCGCGCTCGAGCCGAAGAACGGCGACATCGTCGCGGCCCGACTCGGCGACGAAGCGACGGTGAAGACCTTCACGCAGAAGGTGGGGGGATCGACGATCGTGCTCGAGCCGGCGAACCCCAGCGAGCGCGCGATCGAGATCTCGTCGAACGACGACTTTGCGCTGCTCGGCGTCGTCTCAGCGGTGTTCCGTCCCTTCTTCGAGAAAGAAGTGGTGCGGGAGCTGGACGAAACGGTGATGGCGCCGGCGTCGCCGCAAGTGCACTGAGAAAACGCTCTACGGCTGCGCTCCCGCCAACATCGCGTCTCTCCGTTCGCGTTCCTTCCGTTCGCGAATCCGCTTCACCGCCGCGCGGAACTCGTCCTCGTTGATCGACCGCTGAGCGTTCTCGAAGATGTCGCGGCGGATCCAGGCCAGGCTGCGCTGCTCGATGGGACTGATCGGCCCCTGCGTGTTGAGCGGAAGCAGCGCGAGCAGCGCGCCGGGGATGGTGAACTTGCCGAGGCGGATGTTGCCCTGGCGATCCCAGCCCCAGGGTCGGCCATCCTTGTCCTTTATCGTCCAGTCGCCAGGCTTGCGCTGCGCTTCCGCGATCGCGAGCGAATCGCGCACCACACCGATCGCGATCTCGACGACGCTGTCGAGCGCCTGCATGTTTGTTTGCGGCAACCGTCCGACAGCGTGCGGCGACAGCGCGATGCGTGCATCGGGAAGACGGGGCGCGATACCCGTCGCGAGGCCGGTCCCGTCACCGCCTTGACCTGTGCCCGTGCCACCAGCCGCCCGCGAGCGTGAGCTGTCCTGCGGCGCGGCCGGCGGCACCGACGCCGGCACTTCGACAGGCGTCTGGAGTGGCGCCGGATCGAAGCTCTCCGATGGCGTCGCCGCGCGGCCGCCCCCCGAGCTTTCGCCCGCCGGCTGCACGACCTGAATGTAGGTGATGGTCTCGGGGACGTGCGTCTGACGGGAAATCCCGATGATCTGACCGATCGGGTACTTGAAGATGACCTGTGCCAGAATCGCGATCAGCGCGACGTGCGCCAATACGGAGATCGCCCACCACCGCGGGCTTCTGCGATCGAAGGGACGACGTCCGCGCGTGATCACGCCGCTCCCGCGCCGACCGTGGCGCGCGCACCGCGCGGCGACTTGTTCTTCATCTGCTCGAGCACCTTGCCGGCGCGCTGCGCCGCCTGCTCGATGCGCCCGGGCGACGTGATGAACGAGATCCGGAAGAACCCTTCGCCGCCGGCACCGAATCCCGAGCCAGGAAGCACGATGACCCCTTCGTCTTCCATGAGGCGCTCGGCGAACGCGGCGCTCGGCATGCCGTCGGGAAGCGGGATCCAGAGGTACATCGTCGCCTTCGGGGCCTCGCAGTCGAAGCCGGCGTCACGAAACGCCTTGACCGCCGCGTCGCGACGCTCGGCGAAGGTCGCGCGATTCTTCGGGACGAAGATGTCCCAGTTCTCCAGGGCCGCGATGGCCGCGGCCTGGATCGCCATGAACTGTCCGGTATCGACGAAGCTCTTCACCTTGGCCAATGCCGATGCAATCTCCGGACGCGCGACCGCCCAGCCGCACCGCCAGCCAGTCATGTTGTAGGTCTTCGACAGCGAATGGAACTCGATGGCGATCTCGCGCGCCCCGTCGATCTCGAAGATGCTCGGCGGCACATAGCCGTCGAATGCCATCTCTGAGTAGGCGTTGTCGTAGACCAGCAGAATGTCGAGCTCGCGGCAGCGCTTCACGACCTTCTCGAGGTACTCGCGAGGAGCGATGGCCGCGGTAGGGTTGTTCGGGTAGTTGAGATACAGGACCTTCGCGCGCTTCAGCACGTCGGCCGGAATGTCATCGAGCTCGACGAGGAACCTGGTACGCGGCCGCAGCGGATACTTGTAGACCTCGCCTCCCGACAGCAGCGATCCGCCGATGTACGAGTTGTATCCGGGCTCGGGCACGATGGCCACGCGCCCCGGCTCCATGTACGCGAGCGCGAGATGCGAGATGCCCTCCTTCGAGCCGATGAGCGGAACGATCTCGCGGATGGGATCGAACTTGAGACCGAACCGCTTCTCCATCCAGGCGCTCACGACTTCGCGGAACTGCACCAGTCCCAGACCGAAGCCGTAGCGGTTCATCTGCGGGATGTACATGGCCTCGCCAAGCCGGCGAAGTGCCGCTTCGGGAGGCATCAGGTCCGCGTCGCCGGCTCCCAGATCGATGACGTCGACCCCGCGCTTGAGCAGTTCGTGCTTCCTCTGCGGAATGCGCGCGAGCACGTATTCCGGCAGACCTTCGAACCGCTTGGCGAGAGAGGGCATCTACATCGAAAGTTTAAGAAACCGCTGAGCCGGAAATTACCGGGTTCGCAACGCGACTGACTCC
>JBOHTL010000437.1:0-4094 GCA_050733735.1 Gemmatimonadaceae bacterium | reverse complement strand
GGTAGGCCTCGAGCTGACCCACGCGCGCTCGAAGACCGAGGACCAGATTCTCCTCGTCGCCACACCGGCGTCACTCGGCTTCTCCGAGCAGTGGCAGAACGCGGGTACGCTGCAGAATCGCACGTGGGAGCTGGCGTTGAACCTGCCGATCATGAACCGCAGAGAGTTCTCGTGGAGCATGCGCGGTACGTGGGATCGCAACCGTACGCACGTCAGCGAGCTGTTCGTCCCTGAATTCCTCTTCGGCGGCGGCACGAACCAGGGCAGCGGCGGCTTCTTCCGGATCACGGACTCGGCGCAGTATCGGCTGCCGGATTTCGGACCGAACTCACCGAACAGTGGCCGCAGCCTGACCAATGGCTTCGATGCGAACCGTTATGGCAACATCTGGGGGCGCAAGTTCTACCGCAACTGCGGCGACCTTCCGGGTGCGGCGCTTCAGGCGCAGTGCGGTGACGGCCGCGCGTTCCAGGTCAACGACCAGGGCTACGTGGTCTGGGTTGGTGCCGGTAACAGCTGGCGCGAAGGCATCACGAAGAATCTCTGGCAGACGATTCTCCCCGGCTCACTTTCTCCCTGGGGCGACTTCGTTCCGCTCTACTGGGGCATGCCGATCATCGATCGTCCGCTGCGCGGCGAGCCGAACGAAGGGGCAGGCATCCGTCAGGTGCTCGGGAATGTCTTCCCCGACTTCCGGTTCAGCGTCAGCAACAACATGCAGTACAAGAGGCTGACCCTGTACGCACTGCTCGACGCCACTATCGGTCACGACGTCTTCAACCAGGGCGAGCAGTGGGGATTGTTCGACTTCAACTCGGCGAACTTCGACAACGTCGGCCGCACCGTCGAGACGGCCAAACCGCTCGGTTACGGCTGGCGCACTGGCCCGAGCGAAGCGGCGGGCATCGGTGGCTTCTACGACGTGCTCGGTGCGAACAATTACTCCGTCGAGGATGCCTCGTTCGCCAAGATCCGTGAGCTCTCTCTCACCTACCGCGTGGGACCGGTCCGCGGCGTCGGCGACTGGACGGTCGGATTCGTCGGCCGAAACCTGTTCACCTTCACGAACTACAGCGGTTACGACCCGGAAGTAGGCGTGAGTGGCGGCTCGACCGGATCGGGACTCATCAACCAGGTCGACGCGTTCGACTTCCCGACGCTTCGCACGTACACGATGTCCCTCTCCACGCGCTTCTAAGGAGCCCTCAGTCCAATGATGCATAAACTCATTCGATACGCGGCACTCGCCGGGGCCATCAGCCTCGGCGCGTGCTCCGAGGAGTCGCTCGAGGTGACCAACCCGAACGACCCTGAAACCGACCGCGTGCTCGCGTCGCCCACCGATGCCGAGGCTCTCCTGGGCAGCTACTATCGTCGCTGGCATGCGGCCTTGCACGATGGTAGCGGGAACGTCTGGCCGATGAGCAGCGTGATGTCGTTCGCCAACTACTCCAGCCTCGCGAACGTCTGCCTGAACATGCGCGCGGGCATTCCGCGCGCCACGAACGACAACTCCATCAGCAACACCTGCAGCGGCGAGCAGAGTCGCGTCTACTTTGTCGAAGGTGAAGTGGCGCGCGTGGCATCGAACATTCTGGCTCGCTTCAACCAGGACGGCTACACGCTGGGCGACGTCGCGGAAGATCACCGGGCCCGTGCGTTCGCGGAGTTCCTCCGCGGTATGTCACACGGCTACCTGGCGTTGATCTATGACTCCGCGTCGGTGGTAAGCGTGGGTCAGGACCCTGAAGACGCGGGCGCGCTCCGCGGCTATATGGAAGTGATGGACTCCTCGTACGTCGCGTTGGCCAACGCCATTACCCATGCTCAAGCCGCTCAGGCTGCAGGGGGCACCGACATTCCGCAGGCCTGGATTCCGACATCGATGACGCTGGACATGCCGACCTTCATCGAGGTGATCCGGAGCTATCGCGCGCGGTTTCGGGCGAATGTGGCGCGCAACCCCGCCGAGCGTGCCGCGGTGGACTGGGCTGCGGTCATTGCCGATGCGCAGGCCGGAATCACGGAAGACTTCGACAACATCACCGACAATACGGCGGGTCCGGACAACGACTGGCCGGACCAGTACATGGCCTTCGGCCTGTGGCACCAGATGCCGCCCTGGATCATGGGATTCGCTGACACGACGGACTCGTACGCGGAGTGGATTGCCCTTCCACTTGATGATCGTGGCACCGGCGGCGCCTTCTTCATGGTCTCTCCGGATCAACGCTTCCCGCAGGGCCAGAGCCGCGCAGCGCAGCAGGCCGATTTCGCGATAGTATCCTGCGACGACGTGGCGCCGTGCGAGAGGTACTTCGTGAACCGTCCGTCGGGAGAGGATCAGAGCGCGGGACTGTCATGGGGCCAGTCGAACTACGACTTCGTGCGCTTCCACACGTGGCGTCAAGGTCAGGGCGGCGAAGGTTCGTTCCCCTTCTTCACCGTGGCTGAGCTGAACATGCTCGAGGCCGAGGGACACATTCGCGCCGGCAACCACGGCGCCGCAGCGACGTTGATCAACCTGACCCGCACCACGAACGGCGGCCTTCCGGCTGTGACAGGGACGGTGGATGGCGGATTGGCTGGGAACGCGTGTGTTCCCAAGATGGCCATGAACGCCGCCCACAGTGGAGGCGGCACGGTTACCTGCGGCAATCTGATGGAGGCCATGAAGTGGGAGAAGCGCATGGAAACGCTCCTCACGCACTTCGCCGCGTGGTTCCTCGATTCGCGCGGATGGGGCGACCTGCCTGAAGGGACGCCGACGCAGTGGGCACCGCCCTGGCAGGATTTGCAGGTACGGCGCGCAAACATCTACAGCATTGGCACAGGCACGGAGGGTGGAGGTGCCGCCGGCCCGTCCACATACGGCTGGTAAGATGCGGCTTCTCCGGTGCCTCGGCTTCGTTACGACGGCTGTACTTCTCGCCGGCTGCTATACGCTGCAGCCGGCGGGGAGCACGGCGCCGTCGCCTGGCGAGATCGTGGCGTTGGACATCAACGACGCGGGCCGCGTGGCGCTCGGCGGATCGATGGGACCGGAGATCGCGCGCATCGAAGGGACGCTGGTCGGCAATGCAGGTGACGAATACGTCCTTTCCGTCCGCCGCCTGCAACTCCTCCGCGGCGGCGAACAAAGCTGGAGCGGCGAACGTGTGCGAATCAGCCGCGATCACGTGGGCAGCGTCTACGAGCGCGAGTTCTCGCGCGCTCGGTCGGTGACGTTCGCAGCGGTGGTCGTGGGCGGAGTCGTCGCGTTCTTCGCAACGCGCGACCTGCTTGGTCTCGGGCGCGGGCCCGACGATCGAGGCGGTCCGAAGCCGCCCCCGGAAACACTCATCTGGCGCTAAACGCGATAGCCTTCAACCTCCTTGGAGTATCCGATTCTCATGCGACGCTTTTCACAATTTCTCATGCTGGGTGCGGCTGTCGGAGCTCTCGCGGCCTGCAGCCCCGATGAGGTCGTCACGACCGAAGACATTCCGACCGCGGGAGTGCGGTTCATCCACGCGGTGCCCGACACCGCCGCGATGGACATGCGTTGGATCGACCTGATCGAGAACAACGCGCAGTTCAACATCGCCTACCGCAACAACGTCGTGACCAGCCCAACCGGCGCGACCGGCGTGCCGGCATCCACGTTCATCCAGTACAAGCCGGCGCGCGCAGGCTCGCGCGACTTCCGCATCTTCATGAACGGAGGTTGCACTGCCACCGCTTGCGATCAGGCGTTTGCATCGACGGTCATGAAGGACACCACGGTGGATATCGTGGCCGGCAGCAACTACACCGCGCTGCTGTGGGGATACGCCAATCCGGCGGGTCCGAACCGCCCGGCTGGCGCTCCGGCAATGCGACTCACGTTCATCGACGAAAACGTCGCTGATCCGGGCGCCGGCCAGGTAGCGCTCCGTGTGATCAACGCGACTCCGAGCGCCATCGACGTGCGCTTCTATGCGGACGGCGGCGCGCTGCCCGCTGCGCCGTCGTGGGCGAACGTTCCCGCGCTGAGCGTCTCGAGCTACATCGTCGTTCCGGCCGGACAGTACTGGTACAACGTTCAGCCCGCCGGCGGTGGAGCAGACCTGTTC
>JBOHTL010000436.1:0-1502 GCA_050733735.1 Gemmatimonadaceae bacterium | reverse complement strand
CCCATGCCGCTCGCGCCTCCCGTCACGAAGCACACCTTCCCTTTCAGTCTTCCCGCCATGCGTCAGCCGCGCTCCAGGTAGCGCTCCCGCTCCCAGCAGGTCACGACGCTGTCGAAGGCGTCGAGCTCCACGCGAGCGGCGTTGAGGTAGTGATCCACGACGTCATCGCCGAAGATCTGGCGCGCGAGCGCGCTCTGCTCCAGAAGCTGGACGCTCTCCCAGAGCGCACGCGGCACGCGCGGGAATTGAACGGCGGTGTAGCCGTTCCCGGTGAACTCCTCCGGCGGCTCGATACCGTGCTCGATGCCGTGCAGGCCGGCGCCTATCACCGCCGAGTAGGCGAGATATGGGTTGGCGTCGCCGCCGGGGAGTCGTGTCTCGATGCGCAACGCGTCGCCGTGGCCAACGACGCGAAAGGCGCAGGTGCGATTGTCGCGCCCCCAGACGAGATGGACGGGAGCCCAGCTGCCGGGCGCGAAGCGTTTGTACGAGTTGACGAAGGGCGCGATGAAGAATGCCAGCTCTCGCATCCCCGCGATCAAGCCGCCGAGAAAATGCCGCATCGCGCGGGACATCCCGTACGGCTCGGCGCCTGGGTCGTGGAAGACGTTGCGTCCCTTGCCGTCGAACAGGCTGACGTGAATGTGCGCGCTGCTGCCCGTCCAGCTGTGGTCCGGCTTCGCCATGAAGGTGACAGCGTAGCCGTTCTGCCACGCGATTTCCTTGAGTCCATGCTTGAAGAGCGCGTGACGGTCCGCTGACTCGAGCGCGACGTCGTAGTGAATGTTCACCTCGTGCTGGCCGGGCGCTGCTTCGCCCTTGCTGAACTCCACCGGTACATCCGCCGCGCACATCTGGTTTCTGAACTGCCGGTAGAGCGGCTCCGCCTTTGTGGCCTGCAGGAGGTGATAGTCCTCGTTGTACCACCCGAAGGGCTGGAGATCGTGAAAGTGCTTCGCCTGCGCGGCCTCATAGCTGTCGCGCAGGAGATAGAACTCCAGCTCACTCGCCGTCATCGGCTGGAAGCCGGCCGCGCGCGCGCGCTCGACCTGCTGCTTCAGGATGGTTCGGGGCGCCACCGGGATCAGCTCGTGCGTTTCCTCGTCGCGCGCGTCGCAAAGGACGATCGCCGTCTTCTCCAGCCAGGGCAGCACGCGCATGGTCGACCAGTCCGGATCAGCGAGCCAATCGCCATACCCCGTCTCCCAGTTCATGAGGCGATACCCTGACGGCGTGCGCATCTCCATGTCTGTGCCGAGGAGATACGTGCAGAAATGCGTACCGTCTTTCGCGTGCTCGAGGAAGAAGTCACCCGTGACGCGCTTCCCCATGAGCCGGCCCTGCATGTCGGTGATCGCGGTGATCACCGTGTCGATCTCGCCTGATGTGATCAGCGATTCCAGCTGCGCAAAGCCGTTGTCCGCGCGCGCGCGAGACCGACGGCCGTCACTCGCTGCTCGGCCGTTGCGCGCTTTGCCTTTATGGGGACGCCGGACACTGGT
>JBOHTL010000435.1:0-2735 GCA_050733735.1 Gemmatimonadaceae bacterium | reverse complement strand
AATTCGATTCAGCGCAATCCGCTCTACAACCGCGTGCGCAGCAAGATCGGCGAGTTCGCCGACAGCGCGCCGGGCCCGCTGTCGTCGGTGGGCAACCTGGTGCGCAAATGGGAGGAGAGCGTCAAGGCATTTCTCACTCCCGGCGTTCTCTTCGAGGAGCTCGGCTTCCGCTACTTCGGTCCCATTGACGGTCACGACATCAGCGCGATGCTCGACACCTTCATCGCCGTGCGAGAGATGAAGGGACCCAGGCTCGTTCACGTCATCACCCAGAAGGGGCGGGGATTTCCGGCCGGCGAGCACGCTGGCGGCGAGAAATGGCACGCACTGCCCCCAGGCTACGAGCCATCCACAGGCAAGGTGAAAGCGACCGCGACGACACCGCCGTGGACGAAGGTCTTCGGGAAGGGGCTGGCAGAGCTGGCCACAGAGGACGAGCGCGTCGTTACGATCACGGCGGCGATGCCCAGCGGCACGGGCACCGATGTCGTCGCCCGCGCGCATCCCGCGCGCTTTTTCGATGTCGGCATCGCGGAAGGTCACGCCGTCACTTTCGCCGCGGGTCTGGCGACGCGAGGGCTGCGTCCGGTCGTGGCGATCTATTCGACGTTCCTGCAGCGCGCCTACGACAACATCATCCACGACGTCGCCCTCCAGTCGCTGCCCGTGACGTTCTGCCTCGACCGCGCGGGACTCGTCGGCGAGGACGGCGAGACTCACATGGGACTGTACGACATCGCGTACCTCCTCGCCGTGCCGAACTTCACGATCACGGCCCCGAAAGACGGCCGC
This sequence comes from Gemmatimonadaceae bacterium, assembly GCA_050733735.1. GTDB lineage: Bacteria > Gemmatimonadota > Gemmatimonadetes > Gemmatimonadales > Gemmatimonadaceae > DASPMP01. The sequence goes on along the minus strand of JBOHTL010000435.1, from coordinate 1,943 downwards.
GAGCTGCTCGGCCTGCTGCGCTCCGCCGTCGAACATGATGGCGGTCCCTGGTCCATCAGATACCCGCGCGACGCGTCACCGGACGAGCCGCCGCCGATGCGGGAGATCGAGCGCGTGGCGTACGGCACCTGGGACGTGGTTCGCAAAGGCCAGGATGTCGCCATTCTCGCCGTCGGCACGATGGTGAATCTCTCGCTCGCCGCGGCCGAGCTTCTGGCCCGCGACGGTTTGAGCATCACCGTGGTGAACTGCCGGTATCTCAAGCCGTACGACGAGGTCACGCTCGCCGCGGTGCTGTCGCAGCATCAGCGTGTCCTCACCGTGGAAGAGGGAACCGTCGTGAACGGATTCGGCGCGTACATGAGTGCCGTCATCGAGCGACACGACGAGTCGATTCGCGTGCGCACGCTCGGCGTGCCGGACCGGATCATGGTCGCCGCGTCGCGCAAGCGGCAGCTGCAGCTGTGCGGGCTTAGCCCAGAGGGAATCGCCGACCGCGTGCGTTCGTTGCTGGAGTCCGAGGCGATCGCTGGGTGAGAGACGCCGGCCGCGGTGACGCCCCCCCCCCGGCGCCACCCATCCGGGTGGGAGTGGTCGGACACACTGGCTATGCGGAGCTCGACGCCGCGCTCGACACCCTGCGCAAGCTGGCGCCCGGTCTTCATCTCGACCTCTACCTCGAGCGCGATCTCGCCGGCAGGCCGGACGACAAGCGCATCGATTCGCCTGCGAACCTCGACGCCCTGCTGACGCTCGGCGGCGACGGAACGCTGCTTCGCGGCGCGCGCATGCTCGACGGCCACGACGTGCCAATCCTCGGCGTCAACATGGGACGTCTGGGGTTTCTCACCTGCTGCCCGGCGGAACAGCTGCAGACGTCGCTCATGCGGTTTGCGCGCGGCGACTACACAGTCGAGAAGCGGATGATGCTGCAGGCCGTCGTGATCGGCGGAGATCGCCGCGAGCGCGACAGGTGGCTCGCGCTCAACGATGTCGTGATCCACAAGGGTGGATTCGCGCGGGTCGTCGAGATTCAGGTCGCCGTGGACGGGGATCTCGCCGCGTCGTACGCAGCGGACGGTGTGATCATCTCCAGCCCGACCGGATCCACTGCGTACAGCCTGTCAGCGGGAGGACCGGTCATGGTGCCGACGGTGGAAGGCATCATCGTCGCGCCGGTCTCAGCACATACCCTGGCGATCCGGCCACTGGTCCTGCCCGGGTGGTCGCGCGTCACCGTGCAAGCGGAAGGTGCGCCCGGCGAATTAATGATCACGGTCGACGGTCAGGTCGGCACCAAATTGCTGGCTGATGACACACTCGCCGTCAGCAAGGCGGACCGAACGATCCACATCGTTCGCTTCCCCGGCTCGAGCTTCTTCGCCACGCTGCGGCAGAAGCTCGGCTGGGGAGGGATCCCGGAGCGCGACCAGACCCGGAATGTTGACCGAGCTTCGAATTAGGAATTTTGCGATCATCGAGTCGCTGACGCTGCCGCTGGGACCCGGCTTCAACGTTCTCACCGGCGAGACGGGCGCGGGGAAGTCCATCATCGTCGGCGCGCTCGGACTGCTGCTCGGCGAACGCGGGACCGCGGATGTGGTGCGCACCGGCACCGACCGCGCGACCGTGGAAGGGGTGTTCGACGCTTCCGGACATGATGAGCTCCTCGCCACACTCGACGAACGAGGCGTGGAAGTCGAGGACGGTCTCATCGTGCTCAAGCGCGAGGTGACCTCGGCAAGACGGACGCGCGCGTGGGTGAACGGATCGACAGTCACCGCCACCGTGTTGGCGGACATCGGACGCGCACTCATCGATCTGCACGGGCAGCATGAAGCGCAGTCGCTGCTCGACAGCGCATCGCAGCGCGCCGTGGTCGACGCCTTCGGCGGATCACGCGACCTCGTCGCGTCGGTTCGCGAGAGCCACGACACGCTCGT
>JBOHTL010000434.1:0-5180 GCA_050733735.1 Gemmatimonadaceae bacterium | reverse complement strand
GGGCGACGACGACGCCCTCGCCGAACGCGAGCGGTGGGTGCTGGCGGTGCAGGCCCCGCGGGGCACGGAGCCGCGCGACCGGATCACGCTGACGCTGCCGGTCATCAACGCATCGCGTCGGGTCATGTTCGTCGCCGCCGGAGCAGGCAAGCGCGAGCGTGTGGCGCAGGCCAGATCCGGCGACCTTTCCATCCCGGCGGCGCGCGTTCACGGCATGGAGTCCACGGAGTGGCTCATCGATGCCGCCGCGTCGGGACGGCCCTAACGAACACCGATTCGCGATTGCAAAGCTTCGTACGCGGCCCCAACTTGCGTCCGACCCTGCCACGCGTCGGAGGAGACGCCGCACCATGACCGTGACGGAGGGGCAAACCCCCGGATCCCTGATACCACCCACCAGCCACGAGCTCCCGGATCTGCTGCTTCCGCTCATCAAGGAAGCGACCCAGGGGGAATACGAGATCGAGCGCGAGCTCGGACGCGGCGGCATGGCTGCCGTGTATCTCGCGCGCGACGTCGCGCTGAATCGCAAGGTCGCGATCAAGACCATGCTGCCGGAGGTGATTTCGCGGCCCGGCATGGTGCAGCGATTCAAGCGCGAGGCGCAGATGGCGGCGGGGCTCAGCCATCCGCACATCGTCCAGATTCACGGCGTGCGGGAAACGCCGCGGCTCGTCTACTTCGTCATGAAGTGCATCGAGGGACGGTCGATCGATTCGATCCTGAGTGAGCGCGGCGCCCTCGATCTCGAGACCGCCCGGCTGATCATGCAGCAGGCGGGGAGCGCGCTGTCGTTCGCGCATCACCGCGGCATCGTACACCGCGACGTGAAGCCCGCCAACATCATGATCGACGAGAACGGCTGGGCGGTCATGACCGATTTCGGTATCGCCAAGATCGACGACGCCCAGAATCTCACGGCGACGGGAACCGCCATCGGCACGCCGCACTACATGAGTCCCGAGCAATTCCACAACAAGCCCGTCACCGGCGCCTCGGACCAGTACGCGCTGGCGATCGTCGCCTATGAGATGCTGACGGGGAAAAAGCCGTTCGACGGCGGCACGGTCGCCGAGATCATCACCAAGCACCTCTTCAGCCCCCCGCCCGACGTCCGGCAGGATCGCGCGGATCTTCCGGCGTCCGTCGCCGAGGCGCTCACCCGTATGCTCGCGAAGGAGCCAGCGGACCGCTTCCCCGATCTCGACTCGGCGATCGCCGCGTTCGGCGGACCGTCGCCCGCGCATCTCGACATGGTGCGCGCGCAGCTGATGGCGATCGCGCGCAGCGGCGAGGAGAAGAAGCCGCGGCTCAGCGTTCCGATGAGTCCAATTCCGGTGACGCGTCCGAGCGCTCAGGCGACGGTGCTCACACCCGTGCCGGAGTCCGGGCGGACCCAGCGGACACCCGCGCCAGCGCCGCGTCCGGCCCCCGCGAAGTCCGGCGGCGGAAAACGCATCGCGCTCTGGATCACCGGCGCCGTCCTGCTTCTCGCGATCCCCGGCTACTTCGCCGCGACACGATGGATTCCCGCATCGCGCTCGCCCGAACGCAATGCGACGCTGTCGCGCGGCGTGCAGCTCTGGCGGCAGGGCCAGGCGACGGCGGCCCGTGCGGAATTCTCGCGCGCGGCGCAGGAGCTCCCCGGCAGCGCGCTGCCGCACGTCTATATGTCGCGGCTGTCGCGGGAGGCCGGAGACATGCCCGCGGCGCGCGCCGAAGCCGCGCGGGCGGTGCAGCTGGAGCCAAATAACGCGATCGTGCTGCGCGAGATGGGTTCCGTCCTGCTCGCGTCGGGCAACTACGACGTGGCCAGACGGTTCTTCGCCCGCGCCTTGCGCGCGGATCCGAACGATCGCGTCTCGATGGGATGGTTGGGATGCGCGCTGCAGCGCATGGGTCAGGCCCAGCAGGCAGCGCGCTGGCTGGACCGCGCGGGGCCGGGACCCTGGACCGCCTGCGGTAGCTGAAACTCCGGCCTGGCCGCGTCGCACGACCGCCGCGCCAGTGACATCGCGCGGCCGCCGGTCGTCAAAGAACTTGCATGCCGCGCTGCGCGAGCTGCATCGCGGACCCACCTGAAGCAGTCTCCTCCCCCTCTCGCGAGGCTGTATGATCGGACCGCGTGTGACGCGCTACGTGCGCGCGTTGTGTGCTGGCTCACTCTTGTTCATTCCCGCAGCACTCGGCGCGCAGGATTCGCCGATGGAACGCATTGGATGGGTCGATGGACCCGTCATCGGCGGCCTGGCCACCGTGGCTGAAGTCGAGGTCCCGGAGTACTGCCGCTTCACGGACAAGAATGGCGCCAAGCTGTTCATGGAAGCCACGGAGAACACCGCCAGCGGCTCAGAGCTCGGCATCATGGTGTGTCAGGATGCCAACTCGGAGGATGCGGTCTGGTTCGTGGTTTTCAGCTTCAACGAAAGCGGATATGTGCGCGACGACGAACGGACTTCGCTCGACGCCGACGGAATCCTCCAAAGCCTGCGCCGCGGCAACGATGCGGCGAACAAGGAGCGCGAGTCCCGAGGCTGGGAGCAGCTCGTCATCGATGGCTGGGAGCGCGCGCCATACTACGATTCTCTCACGAACAATCTCACCTGGTCGCTGCGCGTCGCCGCGCAGGGATCGCCCGATCTGAGCGTCAACCACTCCGTGCGACTGCTTGGCCGAAAAGGCGTGATGCACGCGGACCTCGTCGCCGATCCTGCGCATATGGCGGGCGCCGTAGCGACGTTCGATTCGATCCTCGGCACCTATACGTTCGTCGACGGCCAGAAGTACGCCGAATGGCGTGAGGGCGACAAGGTCGCGGCGTATGGACTCACCGCGCTCGTCGCCGGTGGCGCTGGTGTGGCCGCGGCCAAGTTCGGACTCTTCGGAAAATTCTGGAAGGCGATCGTCGCCTTCGTCCTTGCGGCGAAGAAGCTGCTGATCGTGGCCGTCGTCGCCATCGGCGCCTTCGTGAAGCGCGTGTTCGGAAAGAAGCAAACCGCGACCGCGTGATCAGGCACCTTGGATAGCGCGACGAGCGCGGCCGCATTTCTCGCGGTCATCGCTCTCTCGGACGGATTGCGCCTGGTCCCAGCGCGGAGGGGCGCAATCGTCGTTTGTAATACCTGGCTGCGCGGCTGGAGCGTGGCGCGTGTGTACGACCATGATGCGCGTGAACGCGCGCGTCTGCTGACATGGTGCTCCCCCATCGCATTGCCGCTGGTTTTGTCGGAGGGGCAGGAATCGTTGCTTCCCGTTCGGCGGCTGGTTGCGCGCTTTCGGGCGCGGCGCGCGCGGACGCGCGGGCATGTGGTGGCTCTGCGCGTCGGCGGCGCGATCACCCTCGTCGCCCTCGTCCTGGGAATCCCGATTCTGACGTCGCGGTACGGCGTCTGGGGGCTTCTCGTCGCCCTCGCAGCGCTTCTTCTGCTGTCGCTCACGCAGGCCGTGCTCGCGATGCTCGGGACGCGCCGCGCGGGATGCTCGCTGCGTGACGCGGCGGTGGCCTGCGTCAGGCTGTGCTGGCCATTCACGGCGCCGCGCGCGGCGGAGGAAGTGGAACGGCAGGTTGCGTCCGGCGTGCCTCGTCTGGTGCTCCTGGCCGAGCTGCTGTCGCCTGAAGAGTTCGGCCAGTTCGTCCGTCCGCTACTCTACGATGCGGTCGTGCGGGGGGCGGAGAATTCCGATGTCAGCGATTTGAGCGGACACCTGGGACAATCCCGCGTCCGGGCGCTGACTGGAGCGCCGCCCATGTCCGCCGATGGCACAGCGTGGTGTCCGAGGTGCGGCGACAGTTTCGACCGAACCGACGGCTATTGCTCCGACTGCGTCGATGTCGCGCTCGAGCCCAGGTTCGCCACTGAAACGCGCTCCCTGACGGTTGCGTAGGTTCAGGCATGCCGCAACGCGCAGCGACCGCACAGCCAGCCCAGCGCACCCAGCCGGCACAGGCCGCGCAACGCGCTGACGCAGGGGGCCAACCGCGGATCGGCGTTCCTGACAACGAAGCCGAACTGCGCGCCATCTCGATTCTGCGCTCGGAGCTGCGCTCCCAGGTCGAAGCGGTCACGGAGCTGCGTCAGGAGCTGACGAATCAGCTGGCGCAGGCGCGGGCCGTCGACGACGGGGCGGGCGCGAACGAGGTCATTGCGCGGATCCGGACTCTCGAGACACGCAGCGCCACGCTGCAACAGCAGATCCTTCAGGCGGACGACGCGATTGCCACGGCGCTGGCCCGCGGCGTCGGATCAAACGAGGGGGTGACCTTCACCATTCCGCCCGCCCCCATGCCGCCGGTCATGAGCTTTCCGCGTCGCGGCGTCGACGAGGAGGTGGTCGTCACCGCTTTGCTGAGCATCACTCTGGTCTTCGCCTTCCTCGGCGTGCTGCTGTATCGCTGGGGATGGAGGCGCGCCAAAAAACAGTTTGCGTCCGCGGGGTCATCGGATCCGGCGCAGATCCAGAATCTCCAGCAGGCGGTCGACGTCATCGCGGTCGAAGTCGAGCGCATCTCGGAAGGTCAGCGGTTCGTGTCGAAACTCCTCAACGAACGGTTCGAGGGCGCCGCGCCGGAGCGCGAGCGCGTCCTCGTTCCGAAAGACAACGCCGGACGCTGACCTAGAAGGTGGACGCCGGCCGGCTGACCGAGACTTCGACCGCATTCTCTTCGCCGGGGCGCCAATAGCGGACCACCAGTACTGAGGGGTCGTCCTCGAGGCCATAGATGCGCGCGTTCGGCTCCACCTGCTCGGCGCCGGGCCGCAGGAGAGTGCACGTTGAGCCGGCTGAATTGCAGGGACCCAGGAGACCCAGCCAGTGCGGATTGACGACGACGAGCCGGATCTCGGTGGTCGTGGCGTTCAGGATTCGCACACCACCCTGAACGACCTGCGCGTGCACGCCGGGCCCGAGCTGTCGCAGCAGATCTTCCTGCTCAGTGGGGCGCTGAAATTCCATGCGGCACGCCGAAACGAGCAGGGCAACCAGAACGAATGCTGATCGTGTCATAAACTTGCGGGCTGGATTGTCGCGTGCCACAGATATCCTACACGAAAACCCCGCCATGCGCCCCCCCGGTCACTTCCGCCTCCCCATGCCAGCAATTTCCCGATGCGGACGCGATGTGCTGGACGGCGAACGATGCCCCACATAGCCTCAATCACCTCCCCCAAACTGGTGTTCTG
>JBOHTL010000433.1:0-2264 GCA_050733735.1 Gemmatimonadaceae bacterium | reverse complement strand
CCGACATGGTGCTCGAGCACAAGGTTCGCGCGGCCGTGCAGGGAGGCGAGTCGGTGGGGTCGTTCATCGGCGCCGTGGCTGCGGCGACCGCCGCGCCAGGCGGGGGGAGTGTCGTCGCTCATGCCGGCGCGCTCGGGGCCGCGCTGGCGCAGATGGTGGCAGGGCTCACGATCGGCAAGAAGAAATACGCCGCCGTGGAGGGCGAGATGAAGGACGTGGCGCTCAAGGCGTCCGCGCTCGTCACGGAGCTCGCGTCGCTCGGCCCGAAGGACGCAGCCGCATATACCGCGGTCATGACCGCCTACAAGGTGCCGGCGGACACTCCCGAGGCCGCAACCACGAAGACGAGAGCGGTCGACGAGGCGCTCCTTGGCGCCGCCGAAGTGCCGCTCGAGACCGCGCGTGCCTGCGTGAAAGTGCTCGATCTCGCGGTCGCCGTGGCGGAGCGCGGCAACACGAACGCCGTCTCCGACGCCGGCGTCGCCGCGCTCATGGCGGAGGCGGCCTGTCGCGGCGCCGTCTACAACGTGCGCATCAACGTGTCGTCCCTCGACGACAAATCAAAAGGCGCCCGCCTCATCGAGGAGTGCGGACGCCTTCTGAAGGATGCGACGCAGCGCGCTCAGGCCGTCACGGCGTCAGTGGAGAAGGCGATCGGTTAGCGTCGAGCAGCGCATTGAAGAAGAACCGGAAGGTCCCATGTGGCTGCGCCCGGAACAGGATCTCCGGACCGAACACATACAGCTTCCCGCGACCGACGCGCGCTTCCGCCATCGCGACTCCGCCCTCGAGATAGGTCTGCCCCCAGGCCCAGCCGCTGCGCAGCGGCGTGGCGCTGTCGAACCACGCGATGGGACGCACGCCGCGCTGGATCGCGTCCGGCGCCAGACGGAACACCGGGCTGTTGTCGAACATCACGTCCACGTGTCCTGGTGAGCCAGCCGCGACGGCCGCGGTGGAATCCACCGCAACGCGCAGCAGTGAGCCGGGCACGTAGAACTTGTCGGCGGGCAGCTCGCGCTCTTCGCCGGTGGGCAAGCGCTCGACGAGCGCGTTGCTCAGCGGCAGGTCGAGCCACTCGGCGAGAACCGTCGAGCTGCCAATCGTGATCACCTGGCCGCCTTCCTCGAGAAAACGCCGGAGCTGCGGCGCAGTGCGCTCCTGCGTCACGCGTCCCACCATGTGCCGGAACTCCTCCGGCGGCTGACGCTGCTGACCGCCGCGGCCGAAGCCGCGCCCACCGCCGGTCTGCACCGCGCCGTCGACGAGCACGATGACGTCGTACTTGGAGCGCAGATTCCCTGCATCGAGCGTCGATGTGTACACGACGTCGAAGGGGAAGCCGTACTGCTCGAGGATCCAGCGCGTCCACCCCGACGGCATCGAGCCGCCATAGGTGTCCCACAGCGCAATGCGCGGTGCCGTGATGCGGGCAAGCGCTGAAGGACGTGTTGACACGCCCTCGACGCTGATCCCCAGGTCACGCGCGGCACTCTGCAGTGCCTGCGTCACCGAGCCGCCGCCATTCACGAAGAACGTGCCGGCCTGGTAGGTCCGGCCGCTCGCCGAAACCGGCGCGGTGAGACGCGAGACGTTGGCGCCGCTCTCGAGCAGCCGGCTCACCGCCTCGAAGGCGTCGTTCTGGCGCGGCGACAGCATGAATCCCGGCGCGTTCGCGTTGGCCATCGTTCCCGCCGGCGGAGACGCCAGGCCAGTGACGCGCTCGCAGGGACAGGTATAGCCATCGAGAATCCGGTCGAACTGGAGTCCCATCTGATAGGCCAGCGTCCAGCCCGCGCTGTCGTACGGCCGGATCGGCGGTCCCCCCGGATACGCGAAGTCGTTGGGGTGATCCTGCGGCTCGAACATGTCGAGCACGTGGGCGCGGAACGCCTGCGACATCGGAATCACGAACGAGCCAGCGGGATACTGTTTGTTCCCGATGCTGAACGCGCGCGTCGCCCGTTCGACGGTGATCCCGGCGTGGCGCAGGGCATTGACGAACTTCACCGCGGTCGGAAAATCCGACTGGCTCGCCGGCAGCACGTATGCACGGGGATCGCGCTCCGCCGGATCTTTCATCACCCGGGTGTACAGCGCCATCTCCGCGGCGGCGGTGCTGCCCGCCTGCTGCGGGCCGTCGGCACCCCGGCGCGCGCTGTCCGCCTTCGCGACGGCCACGCGAAGCTCCTGTACATCCTGGTCGGAGATGGTCCAGTGATCGCGCTTGCCGCGCTCGATGGAGTTCATCCCCATCCGCCAGA
>JBOHTL010000432.1:0-6492 GCA_050733735.1 Gemmatimonadaceae bacterium | reverse complement strand
CGATCGTCGCGCGGAATGGCGAGCTGGTACTGGTCACGGGCTCGCCCGGCGGCCGGACGATCATCAACACGGTGTTCAACGTCGTCCTGAACGTTCTCGAGTACGACATGGACGTGCGTGCCGCTGTCGATGCCCCGCGTCATCACCATCAATGGTTGCCCGACACGGTGCGCTTCGAGGCAAACGCCATTCCCGATGCGACCGTCGAACGGCTGCGCGCGATGGGACATGCGGTGCGGATGCGCGGCGGCCAGGGGGACGCACATACCATCGGGTACGACGCCGCGACGCGCACCGCGCGAGGCGCCAACGACCTCCGCAGCGAGGATTCCAAGGTGTCGGTGCCTTGACGCGGTATGCGCGACCGATAACTTTGGCGGGCGCGGTGATTTCCCCGATTTGACGGACCGCGCGCCGGCGGCTCCGCCTGAAGGGGCGCCGAAGACATCCGTCTAAGTCGTGGTCGATCGAGTCGGCCCGCGACGAACAAGTCGGGGGCCGTTTTCGTTTCTGGAGCGTCTCCTCATGGCCGTCACCGCACCCGCCTCCCCGGCGTTCACGTCCTCTCTGAACGCCACCGAGACCACGCATGTCTTCACCTCGGAGTCCGTCAGCGAAGGTCATCCGGACAAGGTGAGCGATTACATCGCCGACTCGATTCTCGACGCCCACCTGGCGCTCGACGCCAGGAGTCGGGTCGCCTGCGAGGTGCTCGTGAAGAGCGGCAACGTGGTGCTGGCCGGCGAGATCACGAGCAGGGGCGCTGTGGATTACGACGCGGTGGCTCGGCAGGCGATTCGCGAGATCGGGTACACCGACCCCGCCGAGTCCTTCAACGCGGATGGCGTGACGATCACGCAACTGCTCACGCGTCAGGCGGGCGAGATCGGTCAGGGAGTGGATGTCGGAGGCGCCGGCGATCAGGGCATCATGTTCGGCTACGCGACCGACGAGACGCCCGAGCTCATGCCACTCCCAATTCTGCTCGCGCACAAGCTGGCGAACCGACTCACGGAGGCGCGCAAGAAGAACGAAGTGACCTGGCTGCGCCCCGATTCGAAGACGCAGGTGTCGGTCGAGTACGAGAACAACGGCCCGGTTGCGGTCCGTACGGTGCTCGTTTCGACAATGCACGCGAGCAGCGTCACGCAGAGCGAGATCAAGCAGTACGTCGCACACGCGCTGTGCCCCGAAGTGCTCGGCGCATGGCACCACAGCGACATCGAGGTGCTGGTGAATCCCACGGGGTCGTTTGTCGAGGGCGGACCGAGCGCAGACTGCGGAGTGACCGGCCGCAAGATCATCGTCGACTCGTACGGCGGCATGGGCCGTCACGGCGGCGGCGCGTTCAGCGGCAAAGATCCCTCGAAAGTGGATCGCTCCGGCGCCTACTTCTGCCGCTTCGTCGCTCGACAGATCGTGAAACAGGGTATCGCCCGCCGTGCCGAGGTTCAGGTCGGTTACGCCATCGGACGCGCGGAGCCTGTCTCGGTGCGCGTGGACACATTCGGCACGGGCGACCCGCGCGCCGCTGAAGCGCTGGTACGGACGTTCGATTTTCGTCCGCGCGCGATCATCGAGCGCCTGGACCTGCTGCGCCCGATCTACCGGCAGTCGACCAATTACGGGCATTTCGGACGACCCGGATTGAGCTGGGAAGCGTAATCACTCTGATCTGAAAGTTGCGTCTGGGGTATCAGACCCCATGCGCTTTCCAGTTTTTGCAGCTGCTCTGCTCGCGCTCGGCAGCGCGTGTGTCGACGCGCAGCCGCCGCGTCCGCTCGTGTTGCTCGTGCACGGTCGCGGACACCTCGGCGACGACACCTCGTCCCTTCGGCGCGAGTGGAAGCGGCATCTCGATACGGCACTCACCCGCGCCGGCGCCGTCGCGCTGCGCGACGAAGATGTGAAGCTCGCCTGGTACGCGGATGTCATGGACCCGTCCGCGGAAGTGAGCTGCGCCAATGGAACCACGATCAGCCGCGACTCGCTCGGCTTTGAGGCGTTTGCGCGCGACTTCCTGGGCAGTCTGGCGTCTGCATTGCCGAGCGACGAAGCGCGCGGCGCTCGCACGCTGCTCGGCGACATGCTGTACGCGCTCGATGGATCGCGGCGCTGCGCGGCGGAGCAGCGCGTGCGCGAGATGCTCGCCCAGGCGAAGCAGCAGCGCAGGCCCGTCGTCATCGTGGCCTACAGCCTCGGAGCACTGGTGACCTACGGCGTGCTCGATGACGCGAGCCCGCTTCGCGATGAGCGCCTGGCGTTGGTCACGGTCGGCTCGCCGCTCGGTGACGGCGACATTCGCGCCCTTCTCGGCGTTTCACCCGACTCCATCATCATGCCGCCGGGCGTGGCGCGCTGGGAGAACGTCTACGATCCGGGCGACGTGTTCGCATCACCGCTGGCCGACATCGTTCGCGGGGGGGGCGTCAACGACGTGGAGCTGAGCACGCGCGGCGCGGACGCAGTCGAGGCGCATTTCGTCGACCGCTATCTGCGTGACAAAGCCACCGGCGAGGCACTGCTGCGCGCGCTGTGCGTCGTTGGGGGGTTCGACGCGCGCTCCTGCGCTGCACAGAAGACCTCCTGACGCATTGATCCGCCATCGAGGGCGCACAAGTTGCCCTTCTCTACGCAGGAGGACGATGACGTGCGACGATTTGCGCTTCGAGTCGATCAGCTGCCCGCCTGGGCATTCGTGTTGGCCGCGATCCTCGTGTTCGGGACGGCGCGCGCGAGCCGGCTGTTCGCGGTCCTGCATGAGAGCCGCGGCGGACTGGAGCTGGCTGGCCTGGTCGCGCTCGGTGTATTCCTCGGCATCCTGATTTTCGCGGTGCGGCGACGGCAGTGCAGCGCCTGGCAGTCGACGGTGCACGTGCTTGGCGCACTCGTCGGCGGAAACGCGCTCGGCATCGTGCTCGTGTGGCCCTTCATTCCGGAGAGCTACGAGCTTTCGCTCCTCCCGATGGTGCGCGACACGGTCTGGGGGGGCGCGCTCATGGCGGGAATGTCACTGCCCTTCGCGATCGGCATGCTCTGGCTATCCAGACGATTCGGCTCGCACTCCGGCGTGACCGAGCGGCGATACAGGGTCGTTCGTGAAGTGCTGCGTCGCCGGCTGATGCCTCGTCAGCCCGACGACGCGGCCGGCGCGCCCGAGGCGCCGGGTGCGCGCGATTCGATCTGACCTTCGCGCTCCATCGGCAATCCCGCCTGGCGCCAGTCCTTCTTGCCTTCGCGATACTCGCGGACCTTCGTGTAACCCATCGCCGCCAGAGCCCGGGCGGCGTATCCACTGGTGGGTCAGTGATCGTCCCAGCAGTACAGCACGATGTCCGCATCCTTCGGCACCGCCGCAGCCGTGACTGTCTGCTGGACTTCGGCAGGCAGCATGAGCCGGGCGCCGGGAAGGTGATGCCGGCGATAGTACGGTTCTGCCAGAACCTCGAACAGATGGAAGTCGTCGCCGCGCTCGATCTTCTGACGCAGCTCGTCGCGTGAGATGGTAGCGACCGCGGTCAACGCTTCAGCACGTAAAAGAGAGCGGCGCCGATGGCTGCCCCGATGAGCAACGGCGCCAGATTCTCACGCGCGATGGCGGGCGCCTGCGCCAGCCCGCTGGGCGGAGCAAAATGTCTGATGCGCTCGTTCAGCTCGCTTCGCCCGTGTACGCCGGATATCGAAATGTGACCAACCGGATCTGATACGATGTCGGCCTGTGCCTGCGTCGCCATGTGCGCCTCGTGTATAAGCACCAGGCTGTTTCGCAAGCCAAATGCCCGGCAGTACATTAGAACATGGCCACCCGAAACCTCGAGCTCGTTCGCGGCAGCTCGCCGACGGGAGGGGCACCACGGCCACCCGCTGAGACCCTCGAGCGGAATCCAGGAACCCCACTGGATCTCGACGTCGTCCGCGCGCTTCGCGTGAATCGCAGTGCTGTCGAGCGGCGAGCCGCCACGATCCCGACCCGGCGCACGGTAAAGAAGCAGTGGCAGGCCGCCTGGCTGCTCCGGGCAATCACGCTGATGGACCTGACCACGCTGTCCGGCGACGACACCCCGGGAAACGTGAAGCGGCTGTGCGCGAAGGCGCGGCGTCCGCTGCGGGACGACCTCGTCGACGCGCTGGACGCCAGCGAGCTCGACATCAGGGTCGCAGCGGTGTGCGTGTATCACGCGCTGGTGCCGGTCGCGGTGGAGTCGCTGCGTGGCTCCGGCGTCCCGGTTGCCGCGGTATCGACCGGATTTCCGGCGGGGCTCGGTCCCTTCGAGCAGCGCCTTGCGGAGATTCCGGCCTCGATTGCCGCGGGAGCCAGGGAGATCGACATCGTCATCACGCGCGCGCACGTGTTGACGGGCAACTGGCAGGCGGTCTACGACGAAGTGAAAGCATTTCGCGCCGCTTGCGGCGATGCGCATTTGAAAGCGATCCTGGCGACCGGCGAGCTGGCGACGCTGACGAACGTTGCCCGCGCGAGCATGGTGGCGATGCAGGCCGGCGCGGACTTCATCAAGACGTCGACCGGAAAGGAAGGCGTGAACGCGACGATGCCCTTCGCGCTCGTGATGGCGCGCATGATCCGCGAGTACTACGAGCAGACCGGATATGCAGTCGGCTTCAAGCCGGCCGGCGGCATCCGCACGGCGAAGAGCTCGCTCGAGTACCTGTATCTGATGAAGGAAGAGCTGGGCGACCGCTGGCTGCGTCCCGATCTGTTTCGTTTCGGCGCGAGCGCCCTGTTGACCGACATTGAGCGGCAGCTCGAGCATTTTGTCACCGGACGGTACGCGGCAGCGCACCGGCATCCTCTACCATGACCTCTGTCGCCGAGATTTTCAAAAACATGGAGTACGGCCCCGCGCCCGAGGCCGACACACAGGCGCGCCAGTGGCTCGGCAAGTTCGAGAAGGTCTTCGGCCATTTCATCAACGGAGAGTGGACGGAGCCCGGCACCACCTTCGACGTCATCAACCCTGCGAACCGCGAATTGCTCGCGCGCGTCACGCAAGGGACGACGACGGACGTCGATGCAGCGGTCGCGGCGGCGAAGACGGCGCTGCCGGCATGGCGGGCGCTCGAGGGTCACGCCCGCGCTCGCCATCTCTACGCGCTCGCGCGCGGCATTCAGAAACACTCACGGTTGTTCGCCGTGCTGGAGAGCCTCGACAACGGGAAGTCGATCCGGGAGACGCGGGACATCGACATCCCACTGGTGGCGCGGCACTTCTACCACCATGCCGGATGGGCGCAACTGCTCGACTCCGAGTTCGAGGGCTACCACGGCGTCGGCGTCGTCGGCCAGATCATCCCCTGGAACTTCCCGCTGCTCATGCTCGCCTGGAAGGTGGCGCCAGCGCTGGCCTCGGGCTCCACCGTGGTGCTCAAACCCGCCGAGTTCACGCCGCTCACCGCGCTGGCATTCTGCGAAATCGCGCGCGAAGCGGGGCTGCCTCCCGGTGTGCTGAACGTGATAACGGGAGACGGCAGGACAGGCGCTGCGCTGGTGGAACACGCGGACGTGAACAAGATCGCGTTCACCGGATCCACCGACGTCGGAAAGATCATTCGCCGCGCTACCGCCGGGAGCGGGAAGAAGCTCTCGCTGGAGCTCGGAGGAAAAAGCCCCTTCATCGTGTACGACGACGCGGATCTCGACAGCGTCGTCGAAGGTGTGGTCGACGCGATCTGGTTCAACCAGGGACAGGTGTGCTGCGCGGGCTCGCGGCTGCTCGTGCAGGAAGGGGTCGCCGACCGCCTGGTGGAAAAGCTTCGCGCGCGGATGGAGAAGCTCCGCATCGGATCGCCCCTGGACAAGGCAGTGGACATGGGAGCGATCGTCGCGCCCGTGCAGCTGGAGCGCATTCGTACGCTCGTCCAACAGGGGAAGGACGAAGGGGCGACGATGTGGCAGCCTTCGTGGGCATGTCCCACCGACGGCTACTTCTATCCGCCGACGCTGTTCACGGATGTGACGCCGTCGAGCACGATCGCCCAGGTCGAGATCTTCGGGCCGGTGCTGGTGTCGATGACCTTCCGGACGCCGGATGAGTCGGTCGCGCTCGCGAACAACAGCCCGTACGGTCTGGCGGCCAGCGTGTGGACGGAGAACATCAATCTCGCCCTCGACATCGCGCCGAAGCTCAAATCAGGTGTCGTGTGGATCAACTCCACGAACCTCTTCGACGCGTCGGCGGGATTCGGCGGATACCGCGAGAGCGGCTTTGGACGGGAGGGCGGGCGCGAAGGAATGTGGGAGTACCTCGAGCGCGTGCAATCCACTGGCCAGCGCACGCGGCCGGCGACGCGCAGCACGGGCTCGCGAAAGAAGCTGGTGGAGGTTCCCCTGACCGAGAGCGCCGAGCTTCGCGCGGCTGCGGCCCTCCCTTCGATCGACCGCACGCCAAAACTGTTCATCGGCGGAAGGCAGGCGCGTCCCGATCAGGGGTACAGCCGACGAATCTTCGGCTCGGACGGGACCCTGGTCGGCGA
>JBOHTL010000431.1:0-5791 GCA_050733735.1 Gemmatimonadaceae bacterium | reverse complement strand
AGCATCGCGTCCGCGAGCGCACGACACAGCTCGAGATGGCACTCTCGGCAGCCGAAGCGGCGAGCCGCGCCAAGAGTCAGTTTCTCGCGACGATGAGTCACGAGCTGCGCACGCCCCTCAACGCTGTCATCGGATTCTCGCGGCACCTGCAGAAGAACAAGGCGGGCAACCTCACGCGTCAGGATCTCGAGTACCTCGAGCGCATCACCGACAACGGCACACACCTGCTCGATGTCATCAACGACATCCTCGATCTCTCACGCATCGAGGCGGGCAAGATGCTGGTCGAGCACGGGTCGGTGGCCCTCGACGCGGTCATCACGGACACCGTCGAACAGGTGAGCGCGGCGGCGGCGCGCGGTGGCGCGCGCGTACCGTCGCGCACTTCCTTCCCCGCTCCGTTGCGGCCGATCGTCACGGACGAATCGAAGCTTCGCCGCGTACTCACGAATCTGATTGGCAACGCGACCAAGTTCACCGAGCGCGGACACGTGCTCGTCGCCGTGCGGGCGGATGAAACCGGCAAGCCGCTCCGCATCGACGTGATCGATACCGGCATCGGCATTCCGACCGAACGGCTCGGCGCGATCTTCGAGCGCTTCGAGCAGGCGGACAACAGCACCCAACGCCGCTTCGGCGGCACCGGGCTGGGCCTGGCGATCTGCCGGACGCTGTGCGAGCTGCTCGGCTTCCGTCTCACCGTCGTCAGCGACGCCGGCACGGGCTCCGCGTTCTCTATCCTGCTCGACGCCTCCGCTGCGCCCCCCGCCTGCTATGCCGAGGCCGCATCAGAGCGGCTGAGCACGCCGGCGACAATCGGGTAAGACTCAAGCACCAACATTGCAATCATCTGTCTCCGGTATCCGCGGAGACAAATGGACAGACGCAAGGAAGCGCC
Source organism: Gemmatimonadaceae bacterium (assembly GCA_050733735.1). Classification (GTDB taxonomy): domain Bacteria; phylum Gemmatimonadota; class Gemmatimonadetes; order Gemmatimonadales; family Gemmatimonadaceae; genus DASPMP01. Next base: position 4,893 of record JBOHTL010000431.1, on the reverse strand, counting down.
GAAGCCGCGGCACCCTCGCGCGGCCTGGAAACGAATCATTCGCGATGTTCTGACGGTCGTGGCGCTGGTCGCCGCGATCGGCTTCGTCGCATCGCGTATACGGCCCGTGTACGCCGGGCGCGCGCCCGTCGTCGGTGATGTTCTGCGCAGCGCCAAGCCCCAGCAGGCTCTGCCGCCCGTGCCGTCGCCTACGTTCGTCACCGGTCCATTGGCGGATTCGATCGCCAGAATCGAAGCATCTCCCGAGTTCGCCGAGCAGAAGCGTCGGTTCGCCGCTGACCTGGTGGCGACCGGTCGGATGAGTCAGGCGCGCGCCGACTCCATCGCGCATTTCGCCGTGCGGGAAGCGTTTCTTCGCGGAATCCCTCCCGCGGTCATCTTCGGGATCATGCTGACTGAAAATGCGCAGTTCGTGTCGCGGGCGCGCTCCAATGTCGGGGCGGTGGGATTGATGCAGGTGTACCCCAAAGTCTGGTTCAAGTCTCTGAGCAAGAAGTTCGGCGATCCCAACATCGAGGCCGACTCGACGAATCTCCGATACGGTGTCTTCATCCTCGAGACCTACCTCAGGCCACAGCGCAGGACCGCGAGCAGGCAACACGTGGTGACCACGCAACCGGGCTCGCTGATGAAGGGGCTGCTGAAATACAACGGGTGCGTGCGAGGGACGAATACGCCGCGCTGCCACACGTATCCCAGCAAGGTACAGCGATTCGTGGAACGCGACGCGGAGGCGCTCTGCGGCGACAAGGACTTCTACTCCTGCATCGCTGCGCCGTTCATGGCGGGACTTCTGGGACAAACGGCCGGCGGGGATTAGCCGCGTTCGCGCCTGCTCAGATGCCGGACGGGAACGTTTCCGGTACCTCTTCCACGCCGCGCTCCCACTGCTCGCCGGGTTCCAGGCCGCGCAGGGCGTTCGTCTCGTCGATGTGGATCATCGCGTCGAACTGCCGCGGCAGCTCAACGTCGTAATAGTGACTGAGTCGTTCGGTCTCCGGCCGGTAGATCACGCCGATCGCGCGCTGGAGTCGGGGCCTCGCGAGCGCCTCTGACGCCGCGCGCCCGCGCCGAAGCATCACCAGGAAACGATGAACGCCGGACGACACGGCGACATCCGCGAAGACCCGCTCATAACTGTCCGGCAGCGCGGGGCGCACGCGCATCTGTCTCCCGGGTTCATCCCAGTCGTGGGCCGCGGTCACCGTGCCGACGTTCGTGCTGAAGCCGATGAGCCGCACGTCCTCCTCGCCATAGCGCTCGCGCGCCAGCTGACCGAGGTTCAGCTCGCCGCGCCGGCGCATGTCGGTGTATCGCGCGTCGCCGAGATGGGAGTTGTGCGCCCATACGACGATCTTCGGCTGCCGCCCGGAGCGCTGGAGGCGCGAGGCAACAGCGTCGACGGTCTCCGCCATGTGACGGTCGCGGAGATTCCACGACGACGCGCGTCCGCGATACATCGACCGGTAGTAGTGTTCCGCGTTCTTCACGAGGCGGGCGTTCTGCTCGGCGGAGAAGAATTCGTCGAGCGCCCGATCGCCGTCGCGCGACGCGTACGCGGTGGCCTGCGCGCGCATGTCGAGGAGCTGACGCACCGCCTCGTCCTCGCATGGATCCGCGACGTTCGTGGACGCGGCGTACCCGTATGCGTGGCTGTCGTCGCCGAAGTGCTCGAAGCAGCCATAGCGATATCGGGCGCGCTGTGCCGCTTCCGGATCGACACGATCGAGGTATTCGAGGACCGACTGGATCGAGCCGAAGAGGCTGTAGAGATCGAGACCGAAGACACCGATGCGCGCGTCGCGATGGTCGTCGTTGAAGCCGCGCAGCCATGCGACGAAGTCGCGGACCACCACATTGCGCCACATCCAGGTCGGAAAGCGGACGAATCCTTCGAGCGCGGCTTCGGCGGTGAGATCGTCGCTTTCGCCGCGCACGTGCCGGGTGACGCGATACGTGTCGGGCCAGTCACCCTCGATGCACACGGCGGTGAATCCCTTCTCGACGATGAGGCGCCGGGTAATCGACGCGCGCTCCGCGTAGAACTCGTGCGTTCCATGCGACGCCTCGCCGATGAGCACGAAATGCGCGTCGCCAACGAGCTCGAGCAGCGCGTCGTAGTCGCGCGCGTCTCCCGCCAGCGGCTGCATCGCTGATTCAACGGCGCCTACGACCCCGGTGTCGCCCTTCGCTCCCCGTGTGCGCAGCATCGGATGTGCTACGCTGCAGGCTCCGTACCCTCCGTGTGCGTCAGCACGACCTTGCCAAAGGTCGTGTTACTCTCGAGCAATCGATGGGCTTCGGCGATAGACCGGAGCGGCAGGATGCGGTCGATGATCGGTCGCGCCTTCCCGGCCGCGAGCAGCGGAATGACGTCGCGCGCGAAGGCCGCGGTCGCGTCGGCCTTCTCACGCGCGGGGCGAATGCGCAGCACCGTGCCTCGAATGCTGATGCGGCGATTCAGGATGGCACCGAGGTCGAGCGTTGCCGTGCGCCCGGCCAGCAGTCCCACCAGGACGATGCGGGCGAGCGGCGCGCATGCCTCCACGCCAGCCGCGAGGTACGATCCACCGACGAGATCGATCACGACATCGACGCCGCGGCCGGCGGTGGCGCTGGCGATCGGTTCCAGCATCGCCGAGGGATCATCACTCAGCGCAATGCCGTGCTCCATTCCGATCCCAGCCAGGCGCTCCAGTTTCTCCGCCGTGCGCGCGGTCCCGATGCAGACGCCGCCGAGCGCTCGCGTGAGCTGCACGGCGGCAACGCCAACACCGCTCCCCGCCGCGTGCACCAGCACGTATTCACCGGATCGCATGCGACCGAGTGTCACGAGCGCGTCATGCGCCGTGATGAACGCTTCTGGAACGGCGCCGGCTTCTTCCCAGGACATGCCGTCCGGCACGCGGGCCAGCTCGTGTTCCCGCGTCACCGCGAACTCCGCGTTTCCACCCCCTCCGACGATCCCGAAGACGCGGTCTCCGACGCGCCACGACGTCACGCCGTCGCCGAGCTCGAATACGGTGCCGGCGATCTCGAGGCCAGGAATGTTCGAGGGGGCGCCGGCGGGAGCGGGGTACCTGCCGCGCCGCTGAAGGAGATCGGCGCGATTGAGCGCCGACGCTTCGACCTTGACGAGCACTTCGCCCTCGCGTGGCAACGGCCGCGGCACGTCGTGAATCTCGAGAACTTCTGGACCGCCGGGTTGCGTGATGATGGCGGCGAGCATCAGGCGCGAGCGAGACTCGTTCGAGCACCCTTGAGCGCTGCCTGGACCATCACGTACTCGCCGACGTTGTCCATCGTGAGAACACCCAGAAGCTGCCCGTCGCGAACGACGGGCATCGAATGACAGCCGCATGCTTTGAGGCGCGTCAGCACATCATCCGCCTGCTCCCAGGGGCTGGCCTGCTGGAACTGCCGATCCATGACGTCGCCGACGCGCGTCTGGTCTCCCTGCTCGGCGAGTGCCTTGAGGAGCTTGGCGCGCGTGAGCATGCCGTGCACGACGCCATCCGTCACGACCGGAAAATCCTGCTGGAAGCCATCGAGGATGAGACGCACGGGGCGCGCGAGCGGATCGTCGGGGGACAATGTCTCGACATCGCGAATCATCATCCGTTGAATCGGCACTCCATCGAGCATGACCGACGTCTGCACGGCGGCAGCCTCGCCGGCGGCCGCGAGCCACACGAAAAGCGCAACGAACACCAGGAACGGGTTGCCGAGCACGAACAGCCCGAGCATGCCGAACAGCAGCGCGAAGAAGCGGCCGACGCGCGCGGCGCGCTCCGTGGCTTCCGCGTAATCGTCCGTGCGCATTGCCAGGAACGCGCGGAGGACGCGTCCACCGTCCATCGGAAAGGCGGGGATCAGGTTGAAGAGGACCAGCCAGATATTGACGGCGAGCAGCCGAGCGAAGAATCCGCGCTGCAGAAAACCCTCGGTCAGCGCGGCGCCTTCGACGAGATCAGGGAACCCTCCTGTGATCATCAGCCCGACGTAGATCAGCGCCGCGATCACCACGTTCACCGCGGGCCCGGCCAGGGCCACGACCATCTCCTGACGGGGATCGCGCGGCATGCGCTCCAGGCGCGCGATACCGCCGATCGGCAACAGCGTGATGTCCTTCGTCGCGATGCCGTACCTCCGGGCCGCGAATGCATGGCCAAGCTCGTGCAACACGACCATGCCGAACACCGCGACGACGAACAGCACGCCATTGAACGCTTCCAGCGCGTTTCGCGTGGCCTGGTAGTTCACGATCGCGAGGTAGGCGAGCAGCAGGAAGAACGTGGCGTGGATGTACAGGGCGATCCCCGCGATCGATCCCACGCGCCATGACCATTTCATTCGTGCCTCACTCGTTAGCGACGCTTAGAATCCAGCGCATGAACCAACTCCTCTTCGTTGCGATCGGGCTCGGTGCGGGAGTCCTCGCCGGCATGTTCGGCATCGGCGGTGGCATCGTCATCGTTCCCGCGCTCATCCTGCTGGCGAAATTCGCGCCGCAGACGGCGACCGGCACGTCGCTCGCAATCTTCCTCCTGCCCATCGGGGCGCTGGGCGCCTGGACGTACTATAAAGGAGGCCACGTCAGGGTCGTCCCTGCCCTCCTGCTCGCGCTCGGCGTCTTTCTTGGCTCACCGGTGGGTGCGCGACTGGCCCAGTCGATTTCCGCGCTGGCGCTCAAGCGGACGTTCGCGGTGTTTCTGGTGCTGGTCGCTGCGAGGATGTGGTTCGGCAAGTAAGTCGAAAAGCGTTCCCGGCCCGGCATCGACAAGTGATGATGCGACCTAACGAAACGCCGGTCCGGCCCGTATTTCTACCGTCTCTCCCATTTCGACTCTCTTCCGGAGGCAGGATGTGGCGTAACACCGTCCGCGCGATCGT
>JBOHTL010000430.1:0-5189 GCA_050733735.1 Gemmatimonadaceae bacterium | reverse complement strand
CCTCACAGTGGTTCGCGATGTACTCGCACTGCTCGGGCGAGCTGGTGGTGTAGATGCCCGCGGGCACCGCGCCCGCGTAGATGGAGCCGATGTCGGCGAAGAACCACTCGGGACAGTTGTATCCGATGATGCAGATCCCCGCGCCCGGTTGCGTGCCGATGGCGATGAGTGCGCGCGCGACCTGGCGCACCTGCTGCCGGTACTCGTTCCAGGACCACGTCTTCCATGCACCCTGGCGCCGCACGCGAAGCGCGGGCTTCGGACCATGTGACCGCGCCGTGCGTTCCAGCACGTCCATGACGCGGAGCTTCTGCGTGTTGCCGTTCATTCGCGATCACCCGTGGCTTCTTGCTGCAGCCTTCTTACGTTGCAGTCGTGCTCGCCGCAAGCCTCCCACGCGTCGGAGCCCAGGTTCCCCGCACTGGTGGCGCCATTTCCAGTGCCCTGGGTCACTGGACTCTCCGCCTCATGAGATGGCGCATCGATGGCGACATCCCCGATCGGCCCAAGATGGTGATCGTCGTAGCTCCGCACTCGTCGAATTGGGATTTCATCGTAGGCGTCGCAGCCAAGCTGGCGATGCGGCTGCGCGTGCAGTATCTGGGTAAGGACACGCTATTCCGCTTTCCCCTGGGTATCGTCATGCGCCGGCTCGGCGGTATCCCCATCGATCGCACCAACGCGAACGCGGTCGTGAGCTCCGTCGTCATGCAGTTCGAGAATCGGCGCCGCATGCTGCTCGCGATCGCGCCGGAAGGAACGCGAAAGCCCGTCGAGCGCTGGCGCAGTGGGTTCTACCACATCGCGCGTGGAGCGGGCGTTCCAATCCTGCCGGTCGCGCTGGACTGGGGAACTCGGACGGTCAGAATCGGAACGCTGTTCTCGCCGACGGAAGACATGGTGGCAGATATCGCCGAGCTCCGCGCTGTATTTGCCCCTGCCCGGCGCAAAGGACAAGGGTGAGATCGAATCAGAACTGCCAGCCGAGCCCCATGCGCATGCCGCCCGTGACGGGATCCGGCGTCATGTAGAAGGAACCGCTGCGCAACGTGCCGAGGGCGCCAGCCCCGGCCGCCCGGCGAGCGGCGCGCTCCCCCTCGCGGTCGAGGCTCCGATGCGCGAGCTCCCTGCCGACCGCGTATCCGAGGATGCCGCCGATGAGCTGATCCGAGAACCAGTGCGCTTCGTCGGCGAGTCGTCCCGCACCGACGCTTGCCGCGAATGCCCACAGCAGCGGCTCGACCACGCCCATTCGAAATCGATTGTTCCAGAAAGAGACGCAGCCCATGACGTTCGCGAGATGGCCGCCGGGGAACGAGCGCATCATCCAATTGCCATGGCCGGCGCCCAGTTCCCATACCTGCGGATCGTCCGGAATGCTGTCGGGGCGAGCGCGTCCGAATGCGTACGCCACCAGCTTCCGGGGCGGGGACTCACCGACCCACGCTGCACCGCATCCGAGCACGAAGTCGCGCAGGTCCTGGTTATTGGTCGCGACACCGATGATGTACAGCGCCGCTATCGGTGGTACGGCGTACTTCCCCGTAAACAATTTGCCACCGCGACGCACTGGCTTGATGAACCTGAAGTATGCGTTGTCCTTGTTCTCGATGGCCCAGTCGCTGACGTCCTGGTCGGCGACCATGGATACGCCGAACAGGGCCAGTGATCCGGCAGCGATGAGATAATCGCGACCGGTGCCGTCGAAGGGTGCGCCCCAGATGGAAAGAATGTCCTTGCCGACGTTCCGGAAATCGTCTTCCAGGATCTGGCCGACCGTCTGCGCGAATGCCGCGCGGCCAGACAACGTCAGCGCGACCAACCCTGCAATCGCGCGAATTCGCATTACTCGATCTCGTAGCTGTGCCCGCCTGTGCGGGACGTTCGCCCGAGATCAGGGCAAGGAGTACGCCGAGCGCGCGCTCAGGCGAGTCGGATGGCTGGAGTCGAGGGTGGACTGGAATACCGCTCGACGCGCTCCATCGTCGCCGTCTTGCGCAGCGACTTCACGATCTCGGTCGCGAAGGTGGTCCCGGAGCCGCGCTCGATCTCTTCGAGGGCCGTCCACGGCGCGAACGCCTGGCGGGTGGGCGTCGGCGTCTGGAGCGTCTCGTACGCGTCGGCCACAGCGAGAATCTTCGCCCCGATCGTGATGCGCGTGTCGTCCACGGGCCAGCCCGTGCTCACGATCTCGTGATAGTGGCTGTATTCGTCCACGAGGCGCAGTGCCTTGCGCATGGAGCTGAGCTTCGAGTCCTTCATCGCCGGCATGTCGCCGATCACGCGAAGCAGACGCGGATCGCTCGGTCCGACCTCGTGAAGCAGCCCGGCGATGCGCAGATCCTCCTGCTGGAACTCGGTGAGACCGAGATCGTTCGCGAGCAGCACGGCCCGCTCACCGACGCGATAGCTGTGCCCCCGGCGCATTCGGTCGCCACTGTCTGCGTGGAGCGTCAGCAGCTCGAGCATGGTGAGATAAGTCGAGCGCACATCATCCGTGCGAGCCTTCCGCTGTTCGGCGAGGGCCCCCACCGCATAGCCGGTGAGGATCATGAAGCCGCCCCACGGAATGAGGTGCATCAGCTCTTCGGTCCCCATTCCCGGTGTCCCTGTCAGTCCAGTCGACGCCTGGACGTAGGCCACGAGGACCACTACGAGAGTTGCAGCCCAGACGGCCATGCGACGACCCACGAGGAAGCCGGCGATGATGACAGGGAGGTAGTAAAACGACAGGAACGCGAGCTTGTACACGATGAAGAAGTGAATCACCAGCGTGGCCGCGACGAGCGCCAACACGAGCAGCTTCTCGAAGTGCCTGTAGACGAATCGCTTTGCCTGCTCGAGGTCCACGTTCTCGTTCATCGCGTTGAGGTCCTTCGTCGGATCCGATCCGATTGACGTCATCAGGGACCTCCTAAAGGCTCGGCGCGCGGGCGCAAAAGTTTAGTCGCCGCAATGAGATAGACGCCGAGGTCGCCGGCCCTGGAACATTGGGGGCCAGTGTGCATCTAAGTAGTGATGGACGTCACCAGGAATGGGACTCGTCGGGAACCGTATCCGCAGTGTAACATTGTATCCGTGCGCACTTTACCTCTCCTCTTCGTGGTAGCGGCGCTGGCCGCAGCCCCGGTTCGCGCCCAGAATCCACCGCCGGCCACGCAAAGGCCGGATTCTGCCGCCCCCGCTGCCCCCGCCACCCAATTCGGCCTCGCGATCGGTACGGTGTTCGACAGCGTGCGCCTGAAGCCCCTCGCCGGGGCCATTGTGCGACTCGATTCGTCGACCCACTTCACCACGGCCGACGACAACGGGCGCTTCCGGCTCGACAGCATTCCGCCGGGCCTGCATCACCTGCGGGTCGAGCATCCGGTACTCGACACGCTCGGCGTGTCGCTGCGCACGGAGGACGACGCATACAGGGCCGGGAGTCCCTTATTCGTGCAATTGGCGACGCCGACAGCGCAAACGCTCATCCGCATGGTGTGCTCACCTGCCTGGAGGGCCAGAGGGCCAGCGGCTTTCATGGGCAAGGTGCGGGAGGCGGACACCGAACATCCTGCCACCGGCGCCAAGGTTTCCCTCGTGTGGTACGAGCTGGACATCCGTGACGGCCTTCGACGCGCTCCCCGCGTCCGCGAGGCGACCGTCGGGCGGGATGGTACCTACCGCATCTGCGGGCTGCCCGCGAAGCTCGACGGCAAGGTGCAGGTGATCAGCGGTCCTCTCACGAGCGGTGAGATCACCGTTTCCTTTGGAGAGGACTTGCTCTTCGTCCGCAACATGAGCATCGCTCCGGCGAGCGCGATCGTCGCGACGACCGATTCAGGTGTCGTGACCGATGTCCGCGTTATGGGCACGGCGCAGCTCACCGGTCGCGTGCTGAACGCGGCGGGCCAACCGATCAGCGGCGCGCGCGTCCAGCTCGACGGCACTCCCCGCGTGGCGACCACGCGCGCCAACGGCGATTTCACGCTCGACAGCCTGCCACCGGGCACCCAAAGCGTTACCGTGCGTCACCTCGGCTACTCGCCCGTGGAAGAGGCGGTGGACCTTGCATCGGCCGCGCCAAGCAGCGTGACGATCCGGATGAGCGAGTACGTCCCCGTTCTCGAGACCGTCCGTGTCACCGCGCAGCGCGAGCGCTCGCTCGACGCCGTTGGCTACCTGCGCCGGAAGCGCACCGGAATGGGGCATTATCTCGAGGGCGATCAGATCAACACCACGTCGCGGTATTTCTCGGATGTTCTGCGCGTGATCCCGGGAATTCAGGTGCAGTCGGCAGGCTTCGGCCGCCAGGTGGTCAGAAGCAGCCGTGGCGCCAACGGGTGTGTGATGTTCTGGGTCGACGGCACGCCCTGGCAGTCGATGGAGCCGGGAGACATCGACGACTTCATCAAGCCGCACGAGCTCGGGGCGATCGAGGTGTACTCGCCGACCAACACTCCTGCGGAATTCCAGGGCGCCCGCGGCTCCTCATGCACGACGATCGTGGGCTGGACCCAGCGGCGGCTCGATCGCAACCGTCGTTAGACCAGCCGTGAGCGTTGGATGACGTCTCCGTTTCACGTCTTCCGGAGCTCCGGTCTGTGGACGCAGTGCGAGGAGTGCCGATCGAGTGTGAACCTGAGCAGCGCGGGCGCCTGTCGCCGATGCCGGCGCATCCTGTGCAACACGCATCTGCATGGGAGCTTTCTGCGACGCTTGCTGGTGGACTTCGGCGCCGAGCCGCTATGCCTTCGTTGCCGGCGCGAGGATCTGACCGCCCAGCGGTAGGAGCCTCAGCGCGACCCTGGTGGCGGCAGCGCTGGCAGATGATCATCGCGGGGTTCGCGCTCGCGTATCTCGGCGGCATGGCGCTCGCGCGCTGGCTGCACGCATACGGCGACTGGAACGACGGGTTGGCATGGGAGCGCGCGGTACTGCATGCCGTGAACGTGGACGTGCCCGGCTGGCTCGACGCGATCATGATGGTGATGCCGTGGCTCGGCACCAACATCACGCTGCTTCCGATCACGATCGCGGTGCTGCTCTGGCTCGTGCTCAAGGAAAAGCGGCCGCACGATGCGGTGTACCTGGGCGTCGTTCAACTCGGTAGCAACAGCCTGAACCCGGCCGTCAAGTTCCTGTACGACCGCAACCGGCCGGACATCATTCCGCGTCGTGGGTGGTACGACTGGGCCGCGTACCCC
>JBOHTL010000429.1:0-3073 GCA_050733735.1 Gemmatimonadaceae bacterium | reverse complement strand
CCGAGTTCGAGCGCTGGCTGGATGGCGAGCGCGCGCGTCTCGCCGAGCGCTACGCAACGACACTTGCGACGCTCGCGGAGCAGAGCGAGGAGCAGGGCGATCCGGCGGGTGCGGCAGGCTGGTGGCGCCGCCTGGCGGCGCACGATCCGTACAGCGCTCGTGTCACGCTGCGGCTGATGCGCGCGATGGAGGCCGCGGGCGACCGGGCCGGCGCGCTGCAGCACGCCCGCGCGCACGCCGCGATCCTGCGCGAGGAGTTCGACGCGGAGCCGGAGCCGGACGTCGCCGCGTTCGCTGAACGGCTGCGGGTGGAGCCGCCGGGTGGATTGGCCGCCGAGCTTCCATCGCTGCGCAAGCAGATTCACGGGCCCGCGTCCCCTATACCGGCGTCGAGGCGGCGCTATGCGATCACCGCCGCCGCGATGCTGCTGCTGGTGGCCGTTGTGGGACTGCGCGGCATGCGCGGCGACGGGGCGGATTCGTCGTCGTCGGCGCGTTCCGTTGGTGTGCTGGCCTTCGTGAACATGAGCGCGGACCCCGAGCACGTGTATTTCAGCGATGGTCTCAGCGAGCAGATCATCGCGGAGCTGAGCCGCATCGAAGGCCTCCGTGTCGCGGCGCGCACGTCATCGTTCGCGCTGCGCGAAAGCGAGCTGGATGTGCGCACCATCGGCGACACGCTGGATGTCGCCGCGGTGCTGGAGGGAAGCGTGCGGCGCACCGGGTCGCGGCTCCGCGTCACCGCCCAGCTGATCGACGCGAACACCGGCTACCACATCTGGTCCGAGGACTACGATCGCGAGCTCAGCGACGTCTTCGCCGTTCAGGAGGAGATCGCGCGGGCCATCGCGGGCGCGCTCGAGCTGCGCCTGGCCGGCAGGAGCGCGACGCCCGATGCCCGACACCGTCCCGGCCTGGAGGCGTATGACCTGTATCTGCGCGGTCTCTATCTCCGCAACACGCTCTCGGCGGACGGACTGGCGCAGGCCGCGGCGTATTTCGACCGCGCGATCCGGATGGAGCCGCGCTTTGCATTGGCATACGCGGCGAAATCCAGTGTCATCGCGCCGCAGATCTACTTCGGGTACGTCGAGCGGCAGCGCGGGTTGGAGGAGCTACGCGCGCTGACCTCGCGCGCACTGGAGCTCGACTCGACGCTGGGCGAAGCGCACGCGTCGCTCGGCGTTCAGCGTCTGTTCTTCGAGTGGGACTGGTCGGGCGCCGAGAAGGCGCTGCGCCGCGCCGTCGAGCTCAACCCCAGCGATCCACACGCGTATCACCACCTCGCGAACTACCTGAACGTGATGGATCGAGCTTCGGAGGCGGTCGCGGCGCGCGAGCGCTCGGCGGAAATCGATCCCCTCAACGCGCGGACACGCATTACGCTGGCCAACGACTACGGTCGCGTAGGAAACGACGCGCGCGCGATGAGCGAGTATCGCCGCGCTGCCGAGATGGATCCTATGAACCCGCTCCTGCTTGGCGTGGGTCCGGGGCTGCCGGTGGGGCCGGCACGGCAGTTTGCGCATCAGGGTCGGTTCTCCGAGGCCATCGACGAATATCTCAGGCTCGCGAACCTCCGCGGCGCCACGCGGCAGGAGGTGCAGTCGCTGCGACGTGCCTTCGAGACCTCGGGGATGAGCGGCTTCTGGCGGGAGTGGATGGCGATGGATCTCAGGCTGTCCGGAGGGACGATCAATCCGATGCGCATGGCCGCTCTCCTGACTCTCGTGGGCGACACGCTGCGCGCCTTCGAATGGCTGGACCGTGCCTTTCAGGAGCGCGACGCGGGCCTCGTCTACCTGCCAATCGAATCCTCGTTCGAGAGCCTTCGGACGCACCCGCGCGTCGCGCGAATCCTCAAGGAGATGAGTTTGACCGCGCGCTGAAGCGGCACACGCACATGACCGGACTCGACCGACTCGCTGCCGCATTGGCCGGACGCTACCGCGTTCTCGAAGTCGCTGGACGCGGGGGGATGGCTACGGTGTACGCCGCCGAGGACTTCAAGCACCACCGCAAGGTCGCGATAAAGGTTCTTCACGCCGAGCTGGCGGAGGCGGTAGGCGCAGAGCGCTTCGTGCGCGAGATCGAGATCGCGGCGCGGCTCACCCACCCGCACATCCTGCCGCTGCACGACTCCGGCGAGGCTGACGGCCTGCTGTACTACGTGATGCCATTCCTCGACGGCGAGTCGCTGCGCGCGCGACTGGGGCGCGAACGGCAGCTCCCCATCGACGAGAGCGTCCGCCTCCTCGACGAGATCGCGAGCGCGCTGGCCTACGCGCACGAGCGCGGCATCATCCATCGCGACATCAAGCCGGAGAACGTGCTGCTCTCCGCCGGACACGCGGTCGTGAGCGATTTCGGCATCGCGCGCGCCATCCAGTCCGCCGGCGGGGAGCGGGTGACGCGGACCGGCATCGTCGTCGGCACGCCCGCCTACATGAGCCCCGAACAGGCGTCGGGCGACGAGACGCTCGACCAGCGCAGCGACATCTATTCGCTCGGATGCGTGGCATACGAGATGCTCGGCGGCGAGCCGCCGTTCAGCGGCGCCACGCCGCGCGCGGTCTTTTCACGGCACGCGCTCGATCCGGTGCCGTCGCTGCAAACGCTGCGGCCCACGATCGACGAGCCGATGGAGCAGGCGGTGCGGCGCGCGCTCGCGAAAGTGCCGGCGGACCGATACGCGTCGGTGCTGGAGTTCGCGTCTGCGGTGCGCCAGGCCGCGCGCGGCTCCGGTCGGCCTCCGTCGCACGTTCGCGCCCTGAGGCGCCGGCCGGTGCTGATCACCGCCGCGCTCCTCGGCGTGGTGGGGGTGTCGGCGGCGGGCGCGGCGATCGCCGCCCGGCTTCGCGACAACGCCACGCCGGCGCTGGTGGGACTGCCAACGAAGCTCACCTGGGAGGATGGCGTCGAGTCCGATCCCACGTTGTCGAACGACGGCCATTGGCTGGCGTACGCGCACTCCGGCGACATCCACCTGCGTCGCGTCGGCGGCACCTCGGCGGTCAATCTCACCGGAGACTCGCGGGCGTGGGACGGCGAGCCCGCGTTCTCGCCCGACGGC
>JBOHTL010000428.1:0-2187 GCA_050733735.1 Gemmatimonadaceae bacterium | reverse complement strand
GCGTCGAGCAGCGCTCGGTCGTTCGGTCCGCCCGCATGCTCAAGGCGCGCGTCGAGGCGATGCTCGTCAGCTTCGACGAGGTCATCGTGCAGCGCTACGTGGACGGCCGCGAGCTGAACGTCGGGATCGTGGGGGACATGGTCCTGCCGATCGCCGAGATCGACTTCAGGACGATGCCCAAGGGAATGTGGCCGATCGTCACGTACCGCTCGAAGTGGGATACCGGCAGCGAGGAAGATCTCTGTTCCATCCCGCGCTGCCCGGCCGAACTGGGCGCGCGAACGGCGAACGAGGTGCGCCGCGTCGCGCTCGAAGCGTGGAAGCTCGTGGGTGGACACGGTTACGGTCGTGTCGACATGCGGCTGGACGGCAATGGCCAGCCGTGGATTCTCGAGGTGAACGCCAATCCCGACATCGCTCCCGACGCCGGCCTCGCCCGAATGGCGAAGGTCGCCGGCATCGATTACGCCACGCTCGTGCGGACCATCTGTGAGCTCGGCATTGCGCGCCGGCGCGAACTGCAGATGCAGCCCGACGGGTGGGCGCTGGCGCAGCAGCTGTCCGGGATGTCGGTGCCCGCGAGTCCCGAGCTGAAACTCTTTGCTGGCGGGGAGCGGTGACCGCACCGATCCACCTCGCCCCACTTCAGCCCAGCCACCGTTCCCGACTCGAATCGATCGTCCGCGCCACTGGCGTGTTCACGGAGGCGGAGGTCGTCGTCGCCCTCGAGCTCTTCGACTCGACCGATGACGACTACGAGTTCGTCGGCGCGTTTGAAAGCGAACGGCTGGTCGGCTTCGCCTGCTTCGGCCCGACGCCGTCGACGGATCGCACGTACGATCTCTACTGGATCGCCGTGCATCCCGAGTCGCAGCGCTCGGGCGCGGGCGCGGCGCTCATGACTGAAGTGGAGCTCCGGCTCGCGCAACGCGACGCCCGTTTGCTCGTCATCGAGACGTCGTCGCGAGCCGATTACGCGCCGACGCGCAGGTTCTACGACCGACGCGGCTATCGCGAGGCCGCGCGCATCAGGGATTTCTATGCAACCGGGGACGATCGGATCGTCCTCGCCAAGCGTGTCGCGGTTCACCCACCACCCGTCTGACCCTTATGAGTGACTGGCAGAAGACCCTGCATCAGAGCGTCGACAATCTCGAGAAACTGAAGGCATACGTCGCCGAGCGGTTCGGTCCGGAGGTCGCGGAGCGGGAGATCGACGTCGACGCGCTGCAGCCCGCGTTCGACAACTTCCAGATGCGGATCACGCCGGCGATGCTGGATCTCATGCAGGAGCCGGGCGACGCACTGTGGAACCAGTTCGTCCCGACGACGCAGGAGCTCGACATCGTGGACGGCGTCATCGACTCGCTCGACGAGGACGGCGACTCGCCCGTGCCGAACATCACGCACCGGTACCCGGATCGCGTGCTATTCCTCGTCAGCCCCGTGTGCGCAGCCTACTGCCGCTTCTGCACGCGGCGGAGAAAGGTGGGCGATCCGGAGAAGATACCGCTCAACCAGTACGATTCGGCGTTCGAGTACATCGCGTCTCATCCGGAGATACGCGACGTGATCCTGTCGGGCGGCGACCCCATGCTGCTGTCCGATCGCAGACTGGAATACATTTTCCAGAAGCTGCGCTCGATTCCGCACGTGGAGATCATCCGACTCGGCAGCCGCATCACGTCGCATCTGCCCGAGCGGATCACGCCGGAGTTCTGCGAGATGGTGAAGAAGTACCATCCCGTGTACATGAACACGCACTTCGACCATCCGAGCGAGCTGACACCGGCCGCTGTCGCATCCCTCGGCCGCCTGGCCGACGCCGGAGTACCGCTCGGATGCCAGACGGTGCTGCTGCGCGGCGTGAACGACGATCCCGCGATCATGAAGGAATTGATGCAGAAACTCATGAAGGCGCGGGTCCGGCCGTACTACATCTACATGGCCGACCAGGTCGCCGGTGGCGAGCACTTCCGCACGACAGTCGAGAAAGGCCTCGAGATCGTGAAGGCGCTCCGCGGCTGGACCTCGGGGCTCGCCGTTCCGCACTTTGTGATCGACGCCCCGGGCGGCGGCGGCAAAGTCCCGCTCCTCCCCGAGTACGTGGAGGAGATCAACGAAGACGAAGTGGTTTTCAGGAATTACGAAGGCAAGCGCTTCGTCTACAAGCAGCCGCGCCAGCCC
>JBOHTL010000427.1:0-3343 GCA_050733735.1 Gemmatimonadaceae bacterium | reverse complement strand
GTGTCACGGTACCAGCCCGACGGACCGCACGGTGAGTCCATGGTCATCGATCCGCTCTCGTTCAGGTGGACGGACAGCGCGTGGACGGGATCGAGCGATCGCGGGCAGATCTTCTACGAGCTGCATGTCGGAACGTTCACTCCCGAAGGCAGCTATCGCGCGGCCGCGGAACAACTCCCGGAACTGGCGGGACTGGGCATCACCGCCGTGGAAGTCATGCCTCTCGCCGAGTTCCCCGGGAAGTTCGGGTGGGGCTATGACGGCGTGGATCTCTTCGCGCCGTATCATGGCTACGGCCCGCCGGACGATTTCCGCGCATTCGTCGACCGCGCGCACGCGGAGGGGATTGGCGTCATTCTCGACGTCGTCTACAACCACTTCGGTCCCGACGGCAACTACCTGGGCGAGTTCTCCGACGCGTACATCAGCAGGAAGCACAAGACCGAATGGGGCGAGGCGCTGAACTTCGACGGCGAGCGCTGCGAGGGCGTGCGGGAGTACGTCCTGGCGAACGTGCAGCACTGGATCGCGGAGTATCATCTCGACGGCCTGCGGCTGGATGCGACGCACAGCATCGTCGACGACTCGTCGCCGCATATCCTCACCGAGATCGGGGAGGTGGCGCGCGACGCCGGCGGCAGTCGCAGCATCATCGTGATCGCGGAGAACGAACCGCAGGACCCGCGGAACGTCCGCCCCCGCGACGCCGGCGGCTACGCGCTGGATTTCGTCTGGTGCGACGACTTTCATCATTCGGCGATCGTCGCGTCGGGCGGAAAGCGCGAGGCCTACTTCACGGACTACCGCGGCTCCGCGCAGGAGCTGGTGAGCGCCGTGAAGCACGGCATTCTGTTTCAGGGCCAGTACTACAAGTGGCAGCAGAAACGTCGTGGCAGCCCGGCCTGGGACATCCCGGCTCGCCGAATGATGTTCTACCTGGAGAATCACGATCAGGTCGCCAACACGCGCGACGGCCGGCGGCTGCATCAGCTCACCAGTCCCGGACGGTATCGCGCGCTCACGGCGCTGCTCTTGCTCGCGCCACAGACACCGATGCTCTTTCAGGGACAGGAGTTCGGCGCCAGTGCGCCCTTTCTGTATTTCGCGGACCACAATCCGGAACTGGCGAAACTGGTTCGGCAGGGGCGCGGTGAGTTTCTCAGCCAGTTTCCATCCATCGGGCATGGCAACGGTCATCTGTCGCTCGACGATCCCGGGTCGCCCGAGACCTTCGAGCGTTCGCGTCTCGATCTCGCGGAACGCGAGCGCCACGCATCGCACTATCGGTTGTATCGCGATCTCATCGCGCTGCGCCGCTGCGATCCGGTCCTGTCGCGCGCCGCGGCGTCGGACGGGACGGGGGATGGGCAGAATATGCGCGTCGACGGCGCGGTGCTGTCCGATCAGGCGTTCGTGCTGCGTTTCTTCGCGAGCGACGGCAACGATCGCCTGCTCGTGGTGAATCTCGGACGGGAGATGGTGCTCGAGGTAGCGCCCGAACCGTTGCTGTCGCCGCCCGATCCCGATGTTGGATGGCAACGGCTCTGGTACAGCGAAGATCAATGCTACGGCGGACGCGGCGCGCCTCCGCTCGAGACGGAAAACAAAGACAAGGTGATCACGTGGCGTATTCCGGCGGAATCGGCAACGCTTCTGGGACGCGACGCAGACTGAGGGAGCCGTCGGCTCCGGTGCCGGAGGTGCACGTCGAGGTGACGGACGCCACCCGGCGCATGCTCGTGGAACGCGAGTGGCTCGTCACGAACGCGATCGGCGGCTTCGCCTCCGGGACGGTGACCGGGGAGACCACGCGCCGCTACCACGGCCTGCTCGTCGCGTCGCTGCCCAATCCACTCGGCCGCATGGTGATGTTCAACACGCTCGATGACGGGCTGTCCGGCGACGGATTACGTGATTTTCGCGTCGTGAGCGGCATTCCGACGTGGCGATACCAGCGCGACGGCCGCACCGTGATGAGGCGGATCACGATGCCGCATCGGCAGAACACGACCGTCGTGCAGTACCTGCTCGAGGACGGCGAGCCGCTGAAGTTGCGCCTCACTCCGACCTTTCACTTCCGGAACTACGAGACCGCGGTCTCCGAGCCCCTGCACCCGGACTACTCGTGGGCGTCGGACGGGCCGCGCTTCCGCGTGACGGCAAGCGGGCTTCCCGCGCTCCGGTTGTATCTCGAGGGCGGCCTCGCGTTCCAGGCGAACGAAACCCGACGCGAGCAGATCCTGTTCGCCCTCGAGGAGGCGCGCGGTTATCAGGCGCACGGCGCGCTCTGGTCGCCGGGGTCCTTCGTGGCGACGCTCGATCCGGAAACGCCGGTCGCGGTGCTGGCGTCGACGGAAGACATCGAGATCGTGAGCGCGATTACCGCGGCGGAGGCGTTCGAGGGCGCGCGCGACCGCAACCGGCGGATGATCCACCTCGCCGCTCCCGCTGCCCGCGAGAATGCGGGAGGGGGAGCCGGCCCGAAGCTCGTGAGCGCGGCGGACCAGTTCATCGTGAAGCCGGTGGGGCGCGTGCGCGATACGGTCCGCGCCACGGCGCGTGGCGACGGCATCCGCACGGTGATCGCTGGCTACCACTGGTTCACCGACTGGGGCCGCGACACGATGATCAGCCTGGAAGGGCTGGCGCTGACCACCGGACGGCACCGCGAGGCGCGGTTCATCCTGCGGACGTTCGCGCAGTACGTGCGCGACGGGTTGATCCCCAATCTCTTTCCCGACGGCAGCGACCAGGGTCTGTATCACACGGCCGACGCGACCTTATGGTTCTTTCATGCGCTCGACCGGTTCACGGAAGTCGCGGACAGCTGGGCGCTGGTGGAACAGGTGCTGCCGACCATGCGGTCGATCGCGGACGCGCACCTGCAGGGCACGCGCTTCGGCATCGGTGTGGATCCGAAGGACGGGCTGCTGCGTCAGGGGGAAGACGGCTATCAGCTCACCTGGATGGACGCGAAGGTGGACGGATGGGTGGTGACCCCGCGCCGCGGCAAGGCGGTGGAGATCAACGCCCTGTGGCACAACGCGCTCTGCGTGTTGTCGACGTGGGAGAGCGAGCTGGGAGATGCGGGCCGGGCGCGCCAGTACAGCGAGGCCGCGGCGCGGGTGAGAGAGTCCTTCAAGCTTCGGTTCTGGTACGAGCAGGGGCGGCACCTGTATGACGTCGTGGATGGTCCCGACGGCGACGATGCCGCGTGTCGCCCGAATCAGGTGCTGGCCATCTCGCTGCCGAACCCCGTGCTGGAGGAGTCGCGCTGGGAAGACGTGATGCGCGTCGTGGCGGAGAAGCTGCTCACGCCGGTGGGGCTCCGGTCTCTGTCACC
>JBOHTL010000426.1:0-8797 GCA_050733735.1 Gemmatimonadaceae bacterium | reverse complement strand
GTTCTACACGGCGCCGACGGCGATTCGCGCCTTCATGAAATGGGGAGACAAGTATCCGGCGAGGCACGACCTCTCGCGGTTGCGTCTCCTCGGCTCGGTGGGCGAGCCGATCAACCCGGAAGCGTGGATGTGGTACTACGAACAGATCGGAAAGGGCCGTTGTCCGATCGTCGATACGTGGTGGCAGACCGAGACCGGCGCGATCGTGATCTCGCCGCTGCCTGGTCTCACCGAAACGAAGCCCGGAAGCGCCACGATTCCCCTGCCAGGCTTCAGCGCAACGCTGCTCGACGCCAGGGCGAACGAGATCGAAGTTGGAGGGGGGCTGCTCGCGCTCACGCGTCCATGGCCTTCGATGCTGCGGACGATCTGGGGAGACGACGAGCGTTACGTGCAGACCTACTTCTCGAAATGGCCAGGCCGGAAGGACCTGTATTTCCCCGGCGACGGCGCGAAAAAGGACGACGACGGGTACTACTGGATTCTCGGCCGCGTGGATGACGTGCTCAATGTCGCCGGGCACCGCATCGGCACGATGGAAGTCGAATCCGCGCTCGTCGAGCACCCCGCGGTGGCCGAGGCCGCAGTCGTGGGAAAGACGCACGAGCTGAAGGGGCAGGCGCTCGCCGCCTTCGTGACGCTGCGCGAAGGACGTACGCCGAGCACCGCGCTGCGCGATGAGCTGCGCGATTTCGTTGCGGAGAAGATCGGCGCGATCGCGAAGCCGGACGACGTGCTCTTCTCCGCGGATCTGCCCAAGACGCGATCGGGAAAGATCATGCGTCGCCTGCTTCGCGACATCGCCGAAGGGCGGGCGCTTGGCGACACGACGACGCTGGCCGATCCCAACGTGGTCAACGCGCTCAAGGATCAATACGAGGCGTCCGAGTCCTGACCCGCGACGGACGTATCTTTTGCTGGTATGGCTTCTGCCGTAGCACGGGGTCAATCCGCTTCCCGGGTGTCCTCTGATGTCGATCAGATCGTGGTGGCAACGCTTGTTTCCAGAGAAAATCTTCAATCGTAAGCTCGAGCCCGCTGCCGAACGCAGGCTGCGCCTCGCACTTGCCCGCGCGGAAGAGTCGATCACGCGCTCACATGTCGACAATGCCCTGATGTTCGTGGATGTGCTGGCCGAGGACATGACCTTCGATCGCGCCATCGATACCTACATCCGGGAGATGGCGGTGGCGGAGCCTCTTGCCAGCACCGTCGCGACCCGGACGCTGGTCGTGCTCGGTCAGGAGCTGGTTCCGTATCGGCGTCGCGCCCAGGCGGAAGAGGAGAAGCCGCGGCTCCGTCTCAACGACGCGTCGGACGGGAGACAGAGGTCGATCAAGCGGGCGTAGAGCGACTTCGTCGCCAGTCCAGAAAGGCGAGGACGAACAGCACTCCCGCGATCACCGCGCTCACGACGCACCACCGGCAGATCGCGTGGATCACGAACAGCTCGAGGTACGTGAGCCAGCCGGAAAAGAGCACGCCCCAGCCGGTGAGGAGCAGGAGCGCCAGCGCCAGACCACGCGACTCCGCGAACCGCTCCTGTACGAGCAGCAGGGCGACGATGAAGACGACTGCATAGAAGCCCACGCCCCACGCTGCCACGGGAAGCGCCAGGAGCGTCGCCCATCGGCTCAGCTGCACGGTCTCGCACTGGCCGGCGCCGCACGCCAGCGCGCCAATGAAGCCGGCCTTGTACATCCAGAGATACAGCGCGACGAACAGGCCGACGAGCGCGACGAGCGCCGTCGCCATCCGCCGCGTCATGGACGCTTCGTTTGCGCCGGCTGAGGCTGCGGACTCGTCGTGCCGGGCGCTTTCGTCGCGGCGGCCTGCGCCAGGGCGTCGTTCACATGTTGCCGGAACTCATCGTACGACACCGTCGTCGCGACCTTGCGGTTTCCGATGAAGAAGGTGGGCGTCGAATTCACACCTCGTCTGAGCCCCTCGTCCACATTCGACTGAATCTGGCCGAGGAATTTCCGGGTTTCCATGCAGCTCTGATACTGCTGGACGTCGAGCCCGATCTGCTGCGCGAGCGACTCGAAGACCGGAAGGGGACGCGACGTGGCATAGGTGCTCCACCGGTCCTGGGTCGCGAAGATCATGTCGTGCATCTCCCAGAACTTGCCCTGGTCGCTGGCGCACCAGGCGGCCATGTGCGCCGCCCGGGTGTTGCGATGTCCCTCGAGCGGGAAATCCATGAACCGGAAGCGGATCATTCCCGTGTTCACCAGGCGGGCGCGCACATCCGGTTCGGTGATCGTCGCGAACTGCCCGCACGCGGGGCATTCGAAGTCCGCGAACTCCACGACCTCCACAGGCGCGGTCTCGCTCCCGATCACGTGTCCCTGGTTCGCCACCAGGGTGATCGTGGAGTCCATCTCGAAAATGGTCGCCGCAGTGGGCCTGGTCGCCTGATACCCGATGGTCGCGATGCCGACGACGAGCAGCACGGCGATGAGGATGTAGAACCACCGCTTGCTGTCGGTTTTTCGGGCCGTCGCGGTGGGATTCTTCTTACCGCCGCTCGGCCGGTTCACCACTCCTTGTCCTTTTCCTCGTCCGGCTTCCAGTCGTCGGTCTTTTCCCATGCGTCTTCCGTGTCTTTCTTGGCCTCGGAGACGATCCGGCGATTCTCCGCGACTTCAGGGGTGTCGTAGGTGATGCGGACTTCATAGTGGAACAGCTCGCTGCGGATGTCGCCCGTAAGCTTCATCAGCTCACCGGCTTGCTCGAGCAGACGCCCGTCCCGGTCGAGCGCCTGAATACGCTCGGCAAGCGCCCTCAGCAGTGCCTCGAGGTTGCGAGCGCGCCCTTCGTCGTACGTCTGTTCCGGCTCCGGCATGGCGGGAAAGCTGCTTCGTTGAAGACCGCTGCGCGATGTGAAAAGCTAGCGGTATCGAGGTTGCGCAAGCAACCGAGGGGAGCAGCACGCACGTGCTGCGCCCCAAGGTCGGCTGACGATCACATTGTCGGCCAATGCGCCGGTCATAAGGCGATTACAGTCAGACTCAACGGAGTGTTCCCATCGACGCTGATCTCTTACGCGTGCCCGTCGGACCGGGCTCGCTCCACGTAGAGCGCTACGGCCTTGGCGGTCAGGCGGTGCTGCTGGTGCATGGTTTCGGCACCAACAGTTTCGTGTGGCGCAACGTCGGGCCGTCGATCGCGCTGGCGAATCTCACGGCATTCGCCGTGGACATGCTCGGCTATGGCGCCTCGGACCGTCCCTTCGACGCCGACTATGGAATCGCTGCCCAGGCGGAGTACCTGGATCGTGCCCTGACGGCACTACGGATGGCGCGCGCAACCGTCGTCGGGCTGGATCTCGGCGGCGCCGTCGCGCTGCGATTCGCCGCGGCGCATCCAGAGCGGGTCGAGAAGCTCGTCCTCATCAATCCGGTAGCGTTCGATGAGATCCCCGGTGAGGACGTGAAGTCACTGCAGCGCAACACGGGCCGCTTCGCGCTTCGCATCTCCCGGGGAGTGATGGGCGCCGCACCGCTCATGCGCGAGCTGCTGCGCAACAGCGTCGCGGACCCCGCACACATGCCAGACCCGCTGGTCGGGCGGTATCTGGCCCCGTATGTGGGGAGAGACGGCGTGGATCACCTGCTTCGCACGGCGCGCGTGATCGACAAGGATGACATGGATGAGGTCGACCTGAGAGCGCTGCCGCATCCCACGTTGATTCTCTGGGGCGAGCGCGATCCGTGGGTCAACGCCAAAGTCGGCGACGACCTCGCCGGCACGATCGGCGGGAGCAAACTCGTGCGCCTCCCCAATGCGAGCCGGCTGGTTCCGGAGGACGCGCCAGAAATGGTGTCGGACCTCGTGCTCGATTTCCTCGGTGCTCGCGCCGCGGGCACGGTTTAGGCGAAATAGGTGTCTGAATCTGTGATCGGCCGCCCGGTCCGGTTAGATTTTTCCTTGTCATTCTTCCCTTACCAGGTACATGGCCAAACCGAAGTCCAAAAGAAGCGTTTCAGCCGGACCGACGCCTTTCGAACAGGCGCGGGATGAGCTGTTCCAGCATATCATGACGTGTGGCGTGGTTGGTGCCGATCTCGAGCACCAGCTGGAGTGGTTCGGCGACACGATGAAGTACTTCGCCGAGCGGTATCCCGAGCTTGGCGAGAACCACTTGAACGAGCTGCGCAAGCTGGGCGAGCGGTTTGCTCAGCCCCCGAAAGCCCGGGCGAGCGCATAGCGCGTTTCACCGTTTCAGGGTTTCAACGTTTGCGCGGAAACCTTGAAACGTTCAAACCCTGAAACCGCCCTATCTCCGGCCGCGGATCGCGCGTCGCAGAATGAGTCCTCCGCGCACACCGCCGCTCGCGCCCACCTGGAGCGCCGGCAGCATGCCGAAGATCTCGGCACCTTCGATCTCCACGAGCGCCGCGAGGTAGGTGGTCGAGCCGCGATGGCTCACGCCTCCGCCGAAGGAGAAGCCCCAGCGCTGCTCGCGGAACGGGTCGAGCGCCACGCGCGCGATGAGGTCGAAGCGCCAGCGCTCGCCGGCGCGGTGTGCCACCCCTCGCGCATCGTATCCGATCGCGAAACCGGTGCGCACGTAGTTGCCCAGGCGGCCGTTCACGCCAACGCCAGGCTCCAGCGAGGCCGGCGCGGGCCCGACGAGGTCCAGCCGCACCTCGGGCTGCAGCGTCTGTCCGTCGGCGCGAAGCGGCAGCGACATGACGAGAGACGCAACGGCCCACGCGCGCATCAACGCGCGCGCGCCTTGTGGAGAAACCATGTGTAATCGACGATCGCCCAGACGGACACCGCCGCGACGACGAGAATCATCGGGTCGGCGGCGCGTGGTCGGATGAGAATCGCGATGAAGGTCGCGAGCTGCAGCACCGTCACCAGCTTGCCGGAAAAGCGCGCCTGGAACGCGACGCCGCGCAGCGACGGCATCGAGCGCGCCACCAGAAAGCCGACGGCGGTCATGATGTCGCGCGAGATCATCACGAAGTATTCCCACGTATCGATGCGTCCTTCGAAGAGAAAAACGGAGACGCCGACGAGCGCGAAGACGCGGTCCGTGATGGGATCGAGCAGCGCGCCGAACTTTGTCATCGGCCCGAACTGGCGCGCGATCCATCCGTCGAGATAGTCCGTCGCCAGCGCGGCCATGACCAGCACGATGCGCGTGTCCGCGCGATCCCCGACGACAAACGCCACTGCGAGCGCCAGCCGTGAGATCGAGAGGAGATTGGGCAGCGTGCGCAGCTCGTGCAGTGCGCGCATGCGGCAAAGGTAGTTGTGCCCCAAACCGCTTGCTACGCACTCCATTGGGGTCTAGCATGTACCCATGCCCGCCGTGACCGAGCTGCTGCGCAATGTGGCGATCTTCAAGGATCTGGACGACTCCGAGCTTGCGGAGGTGGCGGAGAAGTGCAAAGAGGAGAAGTACAAGTCCGGCGAGTACATCTTCCATGAAGGTGAGGCGGGCAACCGCCTGTACCTGATCGTCGAGGGGGAAGTCCGGATCAGCCGCGACGTTCCCGGGAGCGGCGAGGAGGCGCTCGCCGTGCTCAAACCCGGCGCCCTCTTCGGCGAGATGTCGGTGTTCGACCGCAGCGAGCGGTCGACGCACGCGATCTCGAACGGCGGATGCACGCTCCTGACGATCACGCGGCCGGATTTCGAGATGCTGCTCGATTTCAATCGCGAGCTGGCGTACAAGGTGCTGTGGGCGTGTGTGCGTCTGTTGTCGGGACGGTTGCGGCAGACGAACGACTCGCTGCGATCGTTCCTCGCCATGAGCATGTTCTGAGCGTCGGCGGGCGCGATCGTCACTCGACACAACCAACGTCTCTCATGAAGCGCATCGTCCTTCTTGCCGCGCTCGGCGCAGGCGCCGGCTGCTCCGGCTCCGTCTCCCGCACGCCGCAGACAGCGGCGCTCGTCGTCGGCGACACGACGCGCGTCGGGCCCACGATCGGGCTCGTCGCGGACCAGCGCATCACCGCGATGCTCCGCGACGTGGATCCGCGCCGGATTCGCGGCTACGACTCCTCACTCGTCTCCTTCGGCACGCGCAATCTGTACTCGGACACGGTCTCGACGACGCGGGGAACAGGAGCCGCGCGCCGATGGATCCACGCGCAGTTCTCCCGCTTCAGCGCGGACTGCGGCGGATGCCTTCGCGTCGAGTTCGATACCGCCACGGTCGCCACTCCACGCAACGCCGACAATCCGACCTACCGAATCACAAACGTGCTCGCGTGGCTGCCCGGGCGAGATACGACGAAGGTCATCGTGATCGGCGGCCACTACGACTCCTGCGTCTGCGCCGTACCAGGTGGCTCACGCAATCCCACGGCCGACGCGCCGGGGGCGAACGACGACGGCTCAGGGACATCGGCCGTCATCGAGCTGGCGCGCGTGTTCTCGCGGGCGTATCCCCGTGGTCTCGACGCCACCGTCATCTTCGCGGCGCATGACGCGGAGGAGCAGGGCCTGCTCGGCTCGCGCCACCTGGCGCAGCGGCTCAAGGACGGCGGGTACCACGTCATCGCGGGCATGACCGACGACATCGTCGGCAACGTGACCGCCGAAGACGGATACGTGGACTCCACCAGCGTGAGAATCTTCGCGCCGGATCCCGACACCTCGCAGAGCCGGGAGCTCGCGCGGTATGTGTGGGCGGTGGGATCACTGTATCTGCCCGACTTCGAGGTGTTTCCCGTGTGGCGCCTCGACAGGTTCGGCCGTGGCGGGGACCACCGGTCTTTCATCGAGCAGGGATGGGCTGGAGTGCGCTTCACGGAGCGCGTCGAGAACGAGTTGCGGCAGCACCGGCCTGCGGACACGCTCGGCGCGGTGAATTTTGGGTACATCGCCAACGTCGCCCGGCTGAACGCGGCCGCCATCGCGTCGCTGGCGTCGGCACCCGCCATTCCTGACAGCTCGCGCGCGCAGCGCGACGTGCGGGGCTCCGGCGGGAGGCGGTGGAATCTGAGCTGGGCTCCCGTGCCGGGGGCTGTGGCCTACGAGATTCTGCTGCGCCGCACCACCGCTCCCCAGTACGAACGACTGTATCGGATTGGAAACCGGACGGAGTTCACGCTCGACTACCAGCTCGATGATGCGTGGGCAGGGGTGCGGGCAGTCGGCGCGAACGGGCACCGGTCGCTCCCGGTGGTGCTGCCGCGGGTGATGCCGCGCCGGACGCGGCCCTCGCAGTAAAGCCACCGATGCAATCGTGGCTCGCGCCGGCGCATCTGGCGTTGACGCTGGTCATCATCGGGTGGGATGTGGTGCTTGGCGGGCGGATCGCGCAGCTCCGTCAGGCCAGCAGGCCCTTCGCGACCATCTCCGGTTTCGCGGCATTGCTGGTCGTCCCCGCGTTCATCATCGCCATCGCGACCACGACGCTGATCACCGGTCGCGCGATCGCCGCCGTCGACTGGGTCTGGCCGGCAACGATCACCTTGTTCGCGATTCAGTCGATCTACGCGCTGGCCCGGCGGCTGGTGAACCCGCTCTGGGGATATCCAATCGCTTTCTACAACACGCTGCTGGCCCTCGCCGCTCTCGCCAGGGTCTTCGGCGCGCACGGATACGAGGTTGCGCGTCCTCTCGTCGTGCTAATGGCGGCGCAGGTCGACGCCCTCGCGCTCGCAACGACCGACGCGGCGATCACTTCGCCGTTCTACCTGAACGTCCCCTTCATTTCGCCTGCCTTCCCCGCGCTGAGCAAGGTGACAGCCGGCTTTCGCATGGGCATGGCGGCGCTGGCCCTGTCCTGGTTCGCGCTGATGCTCGCCGAGATCCCGCGCGCCGATGTGGCGCTCGCGAGCTACGACGCGCACGCCGATGACCAGCTCACCGAGCGTCCCCAGGGATTCTCGATGGGACTCAAGCTGTTTCCCGACATCGCGAGCCCGCCCTCATCGGCCTCGGTGTCGAGCGACCTCGAGACGGCGGTCTACACGGGCGTCAACGTCGTGAACGTCGTCTTCGCGCCCGGCGTCGAGCTCCTCGCGGTGGATTCGGTGTCACGCGCCCTCGATCGACTGCCGCGCGACTCCCTGCTCGTCATCGCCACCATCGGCTACGAAGGAACGCTGCTTCCCGAGATCGGATCGTCTTCGCTCGACATGGAGCAACGGCTGCGGACCATTCACCGCGTGCTCGAGCGGCTGCGTCCGGACATTCTGCTCCCGGCACAGGACCCGTATGGGCTTGGCACCCGGGTGCTCGGGCGTCTCCCCGTCGAGACCTGGCGCGACTACTACACGCGCGCCGCGGCGCTCGTGGAGCAGGTGCGGCCGCGCACGCGCGTCGCGTTTTCGGCCTCCGCCTACGACTCGCGTGACAGCACGCTGTACGCGTGGGCGGCGTCGGCGGGATCTCCGATCGACATCGTCGGATTCTCCTTCTATCCCACACGACTCGGCGCGCGCGCCATGGACGCCGGGTTCCGGGCCGCCGACCGCTGGCTCCAGGCGCATCCGCCGCGGAAACCGCAGTGGGTATTCGGCGCGGGCGGATATCCGCTCGCGCACGGCGAGGTGAGCCAGGACCGCGCGATTCTCGCCGCGCTTTCATGGGCGACCGCACACGAGCAGGTTCGCGGGCTCGTGGTCACGGAGGCGAACGACTATGGCCAGGCGATGGGCGTGCGCGCTCCGAATGGCCGCTTCCGCAGGGCTGCGACGTCGCTGCGGCGGTCGTTCGAGGCGTTGCGGGAAAGCCGGCAGCCCGCTGAAGCGGCACCGCCTCCAGCCGGAGGCGACGCGCCAAGCGGGGGCGAATGACCTCACGCGGCGGCCGCCGCGCC
>JBOHTL010000425.1:0-5605 GCA_050733735.1 Gemmatimonadaceae bacterium | reverse complement strand
CCCTTAGGACCGCTAGGTATATACCTCTGTGTCCTAGGGAAGCGCAAGACCACCGGTCAGTTCTCCAGCGTGTAGATCTCGCGTTTACCGTGCTCCACGAGATCGTGGTAGCCTTGCATCAGGGTATCCATCTCCTTCGTCGCCTCCGGAGTCATTCCCTTCCCCTGGATCGACTCCTCGAATTCCTGCAGGCTCGCAACCTCGAACTCCGCGACGATGGTCCAGTAGCGCTCCGCGCAGAAGTCGGTCATGACGCGCATCTTTCCCAGCCCGAGACGCTCGTTGATCTTCGACATGGCGACGAACTTCTCCACCATCGGGCGGACTTTGCCGGGCTTGCAGTACATCACTTCGCGCACGAGCAGCATGGGACTCTCCATGGTCTGGAAACGAATGCAAGTTATGCCGGCTGACATTTCACACGTCCCCGCAATGCGACGTCCTTCGTTCACTCTCGAGCTCGTCCTCTGTGCACTGCTTGCATCGCCGCTGGGGCTCGTCGCGCAGCAGCCACTCGATGTTCTGATCCGCGGCGGCACGATCGTGGATGGCACGGGATCCGTTCCGCGTCGCGCGGATCTGGGGGTTCGCGGGGACCGCATCGTCTTCATCGGCGACGCCGGTGATGCGCGGTTCGTTCCGGCACGCACGATCGACGCGACGGGCCTCGTCGTCGCACCGGGCTTCATCGATCCGCACACGCACAGCGGCGGCGACCTGTCGTC
The DNA here is from genome assembly GCA_050733735.1 of Gemmatimonadaceae bacterium. Lineage (GTDB taxonomy): Bacteria > Gemmatimonadota > Gemmatimonadetes > Gemmatimonadales > Gemmatimonadaceae > DASPMP01. The sequence continues at coordinate 4,880 of JBOHTL010000425.1, read as the reverse complement.
CGCCGAGCGGAAAGGGAACGTCAACTATCTCATGCAGGGCGTGACGACCGTCGTCACCAACAACGACGGCGGCGGGCCCGTCGACGTCGCCCAGCAGCTGGCGCGCTGGCGGCAGAACGGCATCGGCACCAACGCGATGGTCTACGTCGGACAGGGTTCCGTGCGCCGCGCCGTCATGGGTATGTCGGACGCGCGACCGACGGCGACGCAGCTGGATTCGATGAGGATTCTCGTGGCGCGCGCCATGGAGGCCGGCGCCATCGGTCTCTCGACCGGCCTGTACTACGCGCCGGGGAGCTACGCGACGACCGAGGAAGTCATCGAGCTGGCGAAAGGAGTCGGCGCCAGAGGAGGGCGGTACGATTCGCACATTCGCGACGAAAGCTCGTACACCGTAGGCCTGCTGGCCGCGGTTGCCGAAGTGATCCGGATCGGACGCGAAGCGCGGCTTCCCGTTCACATCTCCCACATCAAGGCCCTCGGCGTCGATGTCTGGGGAAAAAGTGACTCCGTGATCGCCATGATGAAGGCGGCCCGCGCGTCGGGGATCGAGCTCTCGGCGAATCAGTATCCGTATACGGCCTCCGGAAGCGGAGTGGGCGCGTCGCTCCTGCCGCGCTGGGCGGAAGTCGGCGGCCGGGATTCGCTCGCGCGGCGAATGGATGACCCTGCGACGCGCGCGCGATTGGTCACCGAGATGACTGAGAACCTGCGGCGCCGGGGCGGCGCCAATTCTCTGCTCGTCACCGGGGGACGCGACAGCACCATCCGCGGCAAGCGCCTGGACGAGATCGCGCGATCGTGGAATGTGCGTCCGATCGAAGCCGCGCTCCGCATCATCCGGAACGGCGACGCGTCCGTCGCCTCGTTCAACATGAACGAGCAGGACATCATGAACTTCATGCGCCAGGACTTCATCGCGACCGGTTCCGACGGCAGCGACGGTCACCCGCGAAAGTACGGCACGTATCCGAAGCTGTTCCGGGAGTATGTACGCGAGAAGCAGGCGATTACCCTGACGCACGCCGTTCGCCGCAGCAGCTCGATGCCGGCGCACATGCTCGGCATCCGCGATCGCGGCCTGTTGTCCACCGGGAACTTCGCGGATGTCATCGTATTCGACCCGGGCTCGTTCCGCGACCTGGCGACCTACGAAGAACCGACTCGGCTCGCCGAGGGTATGAGGTATGTGTTCGTGAACGGGACGCTCGCGATCGACAACGGCACGTTTACAGGCGCTACTGGCGGGCGCGTCCTGACCCCGTGAGTTGCCCGGGGTGATACCCCTGACGACCTTTTCTCACATGCGTACTCACGTCTTCCTCCTGCTGGCGATCGCGCCCGCGCTTGCCGCACAACAGCCACGCCAGCTCACCGCCGCGGACTACGCGCGCGCGGAACGCTACCTTGGCACCACGACCGCTCCTCTCGTCACCGGCACGGGAATTCGGCCGGTCTGGGTGGAGAACAATCGCTTCTGGTATCGGACTACCATTTCCAATGGCCATGCGTTCTACCTGATCGACGCCGCCAGGCGCACGCGCGCCGACGTCTTCGACCGCACACGGCTTTCGACCGCACTCGGCACGGCGATCGACAGCGCGCTCGACGCCAATCGTCCGCCGTTCAGCTCCATCCGGTTCTCCAAGGACATGCGGTCGATCACCGTGTTCGCGCGCCGGCGGGACTGGACCTGCAACCTGCAGACGTACGTCTGCGCGCCGGAGGACACCGTGCGCGCGGCGGCAACCCCGATGGATCCGCCGCGCAACTCGAGCGTTTCGCCAGATGGCACGAAGGCCGCCTTCATCCGCGACTACAACCTGTGGGTGAAGGATCTGGTCAGCGGTCGTGAGACGCAGCTCACCACCGACGGCGTGGAAAACTTCGGCTATGCGACGGACAACGCCGGGTGGGTGCACAGCGACCGTCCCGTGCTCTCCTGGAGCCCGGACTCGCGCCGCATCGCGACCTTCCAGCACGACGGCCGCGGTGTTCGTGACATGGTGCTCGCGTCCACCAATGTGGGCGTTCCGAATCCGCTGATCTGGAAGTACCCGCTCCCGGGCGACAGCGTGATCTTCCGCATTCATCGGGTCGTCATCGACATCGACCCGGTGAAAGTGACGCGCCTGCAGATGCCGCCGGACCAGCATCGCAGCACGGTGAGCGACCATGTGAGCTGCGGCGGCGAGATCTGCGATCTGCAGTGGTATCCGGACGCGTCGCATGTCGCGTTCATCTCATCTTCGCGAGACCACAAGCAGGCATGGATGCGCGTCGCCAATGCAACGACCGGCGCGGTGCGCACGATCCTGCACGAGACCTCGACGACGCAGATCGGTGACGCCAGCCTGACGGAGAACCTGTGGCGCGCACTGCCGGCGTCGAACGAGTTGATCTGGTGGTCGCAGCGCGACAACTGGATTCATCTTTATCTGTACGACCTGTCCACCGGACGCCTGAAGAACCGGATCACCACGGGTGACGGCAACGTCGCCGACGTGGTGCGCGTCGACGAGCGCGCGCGTACGATCTACTTCACCGGCGTCGGCAAGGAGCCGGGGGGGGGGCGCGATCCGTATTTCCGTCACTTCTACCGGATCGCCTTCGATGGCCGCAACCAGACGCTGCTCACGCCGGAGAACGCGGATCACACAATCTCGATGTCGCCGGACGGCCGGTATTTCGTGGACAGCTACTCCACGCCGAACACGCCGCCGGTAACGGTGCTGCGCGACATGAACGGGCGCGTCGTCATGCCGCTGGAGCGCGCGGACATCTCGCGGCTGCTCGCGACCGGCTGGCGGCCGCCGACGCCGATCGTCATGAAGGGACGCGACGGCCGGACGGACATCCATGGGTTGATGTACACACCGTCGAATCTCGACTCGACGAAGAAGTATCCGATCGTGAACCACATCTACCCAGGCCCGCAAAGCGGATCCGTCGGCACGCGCAGCTTCTCACCCGCGCGCGGCGACAACCAGGCGATCGCGGAGCTCGGATTCATCGTGGTCGAGATCGACGGCATGGGGACGCCCGGCCGGTCGAAGTCGTTCCATGATACGTACTACGGGAACATGGGGGACAACACGCTTCCCGATCAGATCACCGGGATGCGGCAGCTCGCGCAGCGCTACTCGTTCATCGACATCGAGAAGGTCGGCATCTGGGGACACTCCGGTGGCGGATTCGCGACAGGCGCAGCGATGTTCCGTCATCCTGACTTCTTCGACGTCGGCGTCGCGCAGTCCGGCAACCACGACAACCGCAACTACGAGGACGACTGGGGCGAACGCTATCAGGGTCTTCTCGTTCGATCTGCGGGGGGCCCGAGCGACAACTATGCGGACGAAGCAAACCAGACGCACGCGAGGAACTTGCGCGGGAAACTGCTGCTGGCGCACGGCGGGATGGACGACAACGTGCCCGTCTACAACACCTACCTGGTCGCCGACGCGCTGGTGAAGGCGAACAAGGATTTCGATCTCCTGATCTTCCCGAACGCGCGACACGGTTACGGCCAGGACAACAACTACATGATGCGTCGCCGCTGGGACTACTTCGTGAAGCACCTGCTTGGCGCGGAACCGCCAGAAGAGTATCAGATTGGACGACCGGCCCAGGTCATCCCGTGAATTCCCTAAGGGCGCTCTTATTGGCGTTGTTGATTCCAGGAATGACGCTGTCCCAGAACCCTCCAATGGCCGCCGGGGGCTGGCCGATGCATTCCACCGATCGGCCGCAGCCGCTCACCGTGCGGCCTGCGCCTGCAGCAGCACCGGTGGCGCCGCCGGCGGACGCGGTCGTGTTGTTCGACGGACGTTCACTCGACAACTGGCGCACCGCGGATACGACGAACGCGAACCTGCCCGCGCGATGGCATGTGCGGGACGGCTATATGGAAGTTGCGCGAGGCACAGGATCGATCCGCACGGTGCAGGAGTTCGGCGATGCGCAGCTGCATGTGGAGTGGGCGGCTCCGGTGCCGGCGCGCGGAACGAGTCAGAATCGTGGCAACAGCGGCGTGTTCCTCATGAGCACCTACGAGGTCCAGGTGCTGGACTCGTACGAGAACGTCACCTACCCCGACGGTCAGGCAGGCGCGATCTATGGGCAGTATCCGCCGCTCGTGAATGCCAGCCGCGCGCCAGGGGAGTGGCAGACGTTCGACATCTTCTTCCGGGCACCGAGATTCGACGCGCGCGGCCAGGTCACCTCGCCTGCGCGCATGACCGTGATCCACAACGGCGTGCTCGTGCAGGACAACGTCGAACTGTTGGGACCGACTTCGAACCAGCGTCGGGCACCGTATGACGCGCACCCCGACCGGATGCCCATCCTGCTCCAGGATCACGGTCACCCCGTGCGCTTCCGCAACATCTGGATCCGGAATCTGAGCGCCAGTCGCTGATTACAGGTTCAACGAATCGTTGAGATTGTCGCGCCAGCTTTTCTTGAACCACGGAGGCCACAGAAGAGCACAGAGGAACACAGAGGAAGCAGCGAGAATGATCTTTGACGTTTCGTCCTCTGTGTCCTCTGTGGTTTCACGCCGGTCCGCGCGCCAGATTGTACCCCATGCTTCAGCGGAACAGACTCATGATTAGCCTCTCGTCGCGTGTGTTGACTCTCTTCGTCAGCGCGCTGCCTCTCTCGCTTTCCGCGCAGACGCGGGCATCAACCGACAGCGCTGCGGCGGTCGACGCGGTGTTCGCCGGGTGGACCGGCACCGCCACACCCGGATGCGCGGTGGGAGTCGCGCGCGACGGACGAACGATCCTCACGCGCGCGTACGGCATGTCCAACCTCGAATACGACGTGCCGATCACGCCGACGACGATCTTCGAGGCGGGCTCGGTGTCGAAGCAGTTCAC
>JBOHTL010000424.1:0-6651 GCA_050733735.1 Gemmatimonadaceae bacterium | reverse complement strand
GTCCTGATCCTCGCGCGTCACCTTCCAGCGCTCGGCGACACGCTCCGCGGTGAATCCCATGCCGATGTACGACTCGGTGAGGTCCGGCGAGAGACGAGTGTGGTAACCGGACATCGGTACCTGGCTCATCATCTCCACACCGCCGGCGAGCACGACATCCGCGTTGCCGCACATGATCTCCTGCGCGGCGAGAGCTACGGTCTGCAAACCGGACGAGCAGAAGCGGTTGATCGTCGCCGACGGCACCTCGACCGGGATCCCTGCACGGAGCGACGAGAGCCGCGCCACGTTCAGCCCTTGCGATGCCTCCGGCATCGCGCATCCCCAGAAGATGTCTTCGACAGCCGCGGGATCCACTTGTGCCTGATCGAGCGCACCGCGCATGACGCGCGCAGACAGATCCGTGGGATGCACGTTCGCCAGCGCTCCGTCCTTCTTCCCTTTCCCCACGGCCGACCGAACGGCCGAAACGATCACGGCTTCTTTCATATCACCTCAGTTCCGAAGCGGCTTGCCTGTCTTCAGCATGTGCGCAATCCGCTCCTGCGTCTCCTTCGTCCCCAGCAGACGCAGAAATGCATCGCGCTCGAGATCCAGGATGTCCTGTTCGCTCACTGTGCGTGGTGGGCCATCGCCCCCACACAGCACATATGCCACTTCGTGCGCCAGCTTCACCTCGAAATCGGTGATCTGCCCGGCCTCGCGCATCGCCCACGCCGCGTATTTCAGATTCCCGAGACCCTCCGCGCCGAGCGCAGTGATGCGTTGCGGCACCGGCGCGACGTAGCCCGGCGCGAAATCCAGCACGCGCAGCTTTGCGTCGGCGATCAGCAGATCGCGGTTCATGGTGATGCGATCGCGACCGCGCAGAAATCCGAGCTTCCGCGCGTCCAGCGCACTCGTGCTCGTGGTCGCCATCGCGATGAGCTTGAATGCGCGCTTCACCGCTTCGAACGGATCTGCCTCCTCGTACGGTGCGAGCTCCTTCGTGAATCTGAAGAGCAGCTCCTTCGTTCCCCCGCCTCCCGGAATCAGACCGACTCCGACCTCCACGAGACCCATGTAGAGCTCCGCATGCGCCTGGATGGCGTCGGCATGGAGCGAGAACTCGCAGCCACCGCCGAGCGTGAGTCCGAATGGGGCAATCACCACCGGAAAGGGCGCAAGACGGAGTGACATCGAGCATTGCTGGAAGCTCGCTACCGCCTGGTCGAGCTCCTTCCACGCCCCTTTCTGGACAAGGCCGCCGACCATCGTCAGATCTGCGCCCGCCGTGAAGGTGCGCGGATCGTCGTTGCCGATTACGAGCCCGGTCATCCCGCGCGCACCGACCAGCTCGACGGCCGCCTGCAGCGCGCTGATCACGCCGGCTCCGAGTGTGTTCATCTTCGCGCGAAATTCGAGACACGCGACGCCGTCGCCGAGATCGAGCAGCGCGGCATCCTGTCCATCCTGCAGGATCTTGCCGCGCTTCCGCAGGTCGTCGAGGACGATCGCTTCCGCAATCCCCTCCACGGGACCGTACGAGCCGTCGAATCGCATCACCCGCGATCCGCCATCTCCGTAGAATCCCTTCTTCGCCTTCTTCAGCAGCTCGGGCTCGCCAAGCTTTCCTTTCCTGAACTCGCCGCGCAGGAACTCGAGGCCGAGCATGTCCATCTGCTTGTATGGACCCGCCTCCCACGCATATCCCCATTCCATTGCGCGGTCCACACTCGGCACGTCATAGGCAACCTGCGGTGTGCGCTCCAGGACAAAATGCGACAGCCGGACGAGATACTGCCGCGCGAACTCGCCGTGCTTTCCTTCAAGCTCCTTCACGCGAGCGAAACGCTGTTCCAGCGGCAGGCGCGCGAGCTGGGAGGCGATGTCCGGCTCCAACTTTTTCTGCGGCCGGTAATCCATCGTTGCGCGATCGAGCGTCTGGATTTCCTTCGCGACCTTTCGATAGAAGCCGGCGCCGCTCTTCTCGCCAAGCTGGCCCTTCGCGATCAACTGCTGCACCCAGTCGGGAAGCTCGAAGTCTTCGCCGGTTGCGTGCGCCAGCTCCTTCGCGACATGATCGAGGACATCGAGCCCGGTAAGATCCGCCGTCCGGAAGGTCGCGGATTTCGCGCGGCCGAGCGCGGGACCGGTGAGGGCGTCCACTTCGTCGATGGTGAGGTCGAACTCGTCGAGCATTCGCAGCGCGAGCACCATCCCGTACACACCGAGGCGGTTGGCGACGAAGCCCGGCACGTCCTTCGCGCGAATCGTGCCTTTGCCAAGGATCCGCTCACTGAAGGTGCGAGCCGCCCGCAGCGCGTCGTCCGTCGTGTCCGGCGCCGCGATGATCTCCAGCAGATGCAGGTATCTCGGCGGATTGAAAAAGTGCATCCCGAGGAACCGCTCACGGAAATCCTTCGAGCGCCCTTCGACGAGCTGCGTCATGGGGATGCCGGACGTGTTCGATGCCATGAGCGCGCCGGGACGAAGTACGTCGGCCAGACGGCCGTACAGCTCGCGTTTCGGCTCGAGTTGCTCGATGATCGCCTCGATCACGAGATCGCACTCCGACAACAGCGCGAGATCGTCGCGCGTGTTGCCGGTTCTGATCAACGACGCGCGTTCCGGGTCCATGAACGACGCGGGACGCGCTTTCAGCTGTCGCTCGAGTCCCTTCTTCGCGGGCGTGCTCGGGTCACCCTCGGTGGCGGGAATGTCGAGCAGCGCCACCGGTATGCCCGCTGAAGCCGCCAAAGCCGCGATGCCGGCACCCATGGTGCCGGCGCCGACGACGCCCAACCTCCGAATGCGCATGTCTCAGTACTCTGGAACGCCGAACGGATCTCCCGGCGGTGCCGTGAGCGACGGAGTCAGCTTCGGCACCTCGCGATTTTCGGTCCATCGCGCGATGTCGCGCGCAATGGCCTGCCAGTGCGCGCGGTCTTCGACCGTCCCCCTCCCCGACGCGCCCCGCGATCGCGCCTGCCCTGCCAGCTCGCCGAGCTTGAGCTCGACGATGGCGCGGACCTCGGGTGCCGCGAGCGAATCCGCCGCGAGCAGAATCAGCCGATCCACGACCGCGCGCTGCGTCGCGCGCTGAATCGCCGCGGCCTTCGGCTGCCCGCGCGACGGCTGCCATGTCGCGCCGACGAGCGAATCGATGAGCGTTGGGAAGCTCAATTGCGGTCCGGGACGCATGGCAAACTGAACGAGACGAGCGGCGCGTTCTCTTTGCAGCAGCATGTCGACCACCATCTGCGCCAGCGTCCTCACCGCGCCAAGCTCGTCGAATGCCGGCCGGGTACGCGTTCCGAACAGCTCCACCTGCGGGGTCACGGCCCCGGCACCCGGGACCATGAGCGTCACCACGGTATCGGGAATCGCGAGCTCCTCGGGCTGCAGCGCGGTGAGCAGCTGCCGCAGCGCCGCCAGCTGCTGATCGCGTGGAATCGGGCGCGTCGCCTGCTGGGCATCGCCGCTCACCGGATTCGAGTACTCCATCCCGCCGATCGTCTTCGCCAGCGAGTTGAGCGCGAACCGATGCATGAAGTACACGGGAGCGAAACGCTCCTGCAGCAGCGCTATCGGTTGCCCCGCCCGGATGTTGCGCAGCCCGAAGCGGCGCATCGCTACGCGTCGCACGCTCATCTGATGTCGCAGGAACTCGGACGGCGTGGCCGCGTCATCCCAGAGATTCGTGCGCGGATCCATCGCGAATTCGGGACGCGCGTCACCGTCGGACAGATAGAGGAATCCCTTGCGCAGTCCTTCGGCGGCGATGGCCCTCAGTGAATCGCGCTCGGTCTCCGGCGGGAAGATCCCGTATCCCCAACGGATTACCCAGACGTCGTATTCACCGGGACCGCGATCGTAGGCGGCGGAGACGTCGATCTCGCCGGAGGCGGTCAACCGGACTCTCGGCGGCGGGTAGTCCATCAGCGAGCCGCGTTCGTAGGTGGACGCGATGAAGTTGTGTGAGATGCCGAGCGTGTGGCCGATCTCGTGTGCGGTCACCTGCCTGACGCGTCCGAGGACGAACGCCGTGTCCGCAGCCGCGGGAGCGGCGCCCAGCAATCCCGCGTACAGGTTGTAATCGGTGCGTGCACGATGGGAGTCCAGCCGCGCCATGCCCTTCAGGATCTCGCCGGTGCGGGGATCGCCGAGCGAGCCGCCGACCGACCAGCCGCGCTCATTGCGGTTGATCCACTGAACGACATTGTACCGCGCGTCCATGGGGTCCGCGCCTTCGGGGAGCAGCTCGACGCGGAACGCGCCGCGCAGCCCGGCCTGGTCGAACGCCTCCTCCCAGAACTTCGCGCCTTCGATCGTCGCCGTGCGCAGCGGTTCGGGAATGCCCCGATCGATGTAGTAGACGATCGGCTCCTTGAAGGGCGAATCCGGGTCGGGCGGATTCACCCGCTCGAGCCGGTGCCGCGCCGCCCATCGCTCGATGAGCGGCTCCTGGATGGGATTGGCGAAATCATGGAAGGTGATGCCGAAATACCCGACTCTCGGGTCGAGCGCGCGGGGACGGAAGTTGCCGTCCGGGAGCCGGTGCAGCGTGAGATGCTGACGGAGGGTGAACGCGCGCCCGTCGGGCACTATCTGGTTCACGATGCCACCAGCTCGGCCGCTCGAGACGGTGTATGTGAGATCGAGATCGATCTCGGTGTTGTCGGCGAACCCGCGCGTCAAAGCGCGATTGATCCCGGACCGGTCGCGTGCCAGGGCGTAGTTCCCCTGCTGCGACCGCGCGAGCGTTCCGATCACGTCGGTCCAGTCCCGCAGCGCGAAGTCGGTCGCGTCGACGAGCAGGCGCCCCTGCTCCTCCGCCAGCAGCGTCATCGCCGCGATCGTGCTCGATGGAAAGGCCTCCCGGATCGTGCGCTGATGATCCGTGTTGTCCATGGCCGACGAGCGGTATCGCCAGTTCTCCAGGACGACGTGCACGCGGTCCCCCTCCCGCTCGAAGCGCACGACGTGATCATCTTCGCTCGCGCCGCGGTCGATCCCGATCGGGTTGGAACCCAGCCCGGTCGCCTGCGATATCATGAGGAGCGCGCGCATCGAATCGCGCGGGATCTCCAGGAGCAGCTTTCCCGATCTGGCGTCGACGTACACGGGTATGAACCCTTCGCGACGCTCGAATCCTGTAGTTTTCGACGCGATGTTGGCCGCCACCTGCGCGGCGACGGAGGCGGGTGCGAGCAGCAGAAGGGCCGCAAGAGCCGCTCGCGCTCGACGAACGGTGGTGTCTGGTATCATGGTCTTGTACGGTAGCATTCCGAGGTGACGCGTGCGACTTGCCTTCGCTGGTCTCTTATTCATCACGCTCTGCACGGGGTGCGTCAGCGACCCCGGTGTCGGCGCATTGGGCGAAGGTGGCGTCGCCGAGCCGAGGATCACCGCGGTCGACACGAGCGTGTCGCCTCGTTCCGCTACGGTGCAACTGGATCGGGAAGCCTACGCGGCTCTGTTCCTCGTGGCGCCCGGTCATAGCGCCACCCTGCTCTTCCCAGCCGATACGACGATGGACAATCAACTGAGCGCCGGCTCGCATCGCCTGCAATTCGAGATTCCACCGGTGCTCGTCGAGACCGATTCGCAGCGGATTGAACGCATTCGTGAAGCGCAGCGCAGAGCAGGACGCCGCCGTTCCACCCCACCCACCGGTCCCGCGGCTGTCGGACCGATCCCGATGTCGGTCACGCCGTATCTTCTGCTGTTGACCTCTCCCCAGGAGCTCGACTACGCGCGGATGATCGAAAGAACGGCCGGCGTCTCGATTCCCATCGTCGACATGGAAGCTCTCAACGCCGTGGCGAAGGCGATCAAAGGCACGCTGCCGAGTGAGCCGAGGAACTGGGCCGGCTACTACATCCCCATTGACCTGCGAGGAACGCGCTGACGCGGGAGGAAGCACGGGTATCGTTCGACGCCGCATGTCGGGGTATCTCCGGCAGTCTCTCCTGCTCGTTGCGGCCTGCCTGTCGCGGCTGGACGCGCAGACGTCTGCCACGCTGATCGGCAGCGTCCGCGATACCGCCGGTACCGGCGTGCCTCTCGCCCGGGTGACGGTGGACAACGTTCACGTCCTCACCGACAGTGCCGGTCGCTTTACCTTCGCCAGCCTGCCCGCCGGCTCTTTCATGATCGCCGCTCGACGCCTCGGATTCGAGCCGGAAAGCGTCCAGGTGCAACTCGTGAACGGACGCGCGGACTCCGTGCACTTCACGCTCGCGATTCTTCCCGGCAAGCTTCCCGGCATCGTCACTGACGCGGAAGCCGAGGACCGACTCCGGCTCGCCGACTTCTACCGTCATCGCGATGGTGGCAACGGCGGCTATTTCTTCAACCGCAGAGAGCTCGAGGCGGCCCGGGTGTATCGGGTCAGCGACATCATGCGACGCGTTCCCGGCGTGCGCCTCATCGCGGATCAGTCCGGGCGTCTTCATCTCCGCATGGGACGCAGCCTGAACTGCCCTCCCGACATTTGGATCGACGGTATACGAGCCGAGGGGATGAACGTCGACGACATGTCGCTCCAGGACGTCGAGGCGCTGGAGATCTACCGCGGTCCGTCAGGCTTGCCTCCGGAGTACAACAACCGCCTGGGCCGGCCGGGATGCGGGACACTCGTCATCTGGACGCGATTGCCCGGCTGAC
>JBOHTL010000423.1:0-4695 GCA_050733735.1 Gemmatimonadaceae bacterium | reverse complement strand
CCACAATCCAGCCGGGATCGACATCGCCGCGGCGCTGGCGCATGTGAAGAAGACCAGACATCTCGAGGGCTACAGCGGCGCGACGCCGATCTCGAACGACGATCTGCTCACGCTCGATGTGGACGTGCTCGTCCCGGCAGCGCTCGAGAACGTCATCACCAGCAAGAACGCCGGGAAGATCCGCGCGAAGATCATCTGCGAGGGCGCGAACGGTCCGACGACCGCGAACGCGGACAACGTTCTCGAGGAGAAGGGCATTTTCGTGATTCCCGACATCCTCGCGAACGCGGGCGGCGTGACCGTCTCGTACTTCGAATGGGTGCAGGATCGCGGCGGCTACTTCTGGACCGAAGACGTGGTGAATCAGCGTCTGACCGAAATCATGTGTAACAGCTTCGGCGACGTGCTCAAGCTTTCCCAGCAGCACAAGGTGAACATGCGCACCGCGTCATACATGCTCGCGATCAGTCGCGTGGCGACGGTGCACCGGCTGCGCGGGATCTATGCCTGAGGTTGGACATCGTCCCGCCGAATGAAGCTCATTGTCGCCGCCGTCGGCCGTCCGCGCAACGCGGCGCTCGCGGCGGCGATCGAGCATTACGAGGAGCGCGCCGCGAGATATTGGCCGCTGGAGATCCGTGAGGTCCGCGAAGAAACCGCGCACGGCAGCAGCGATGCCCAGGTGTCCATCGTCCGTGGAAAGGAATCGGAGCGCCTGCGCGCCCGCGTCGAGGGCGCTACCCTCGTCGCGTGCGATGAGAACGGCCGCAGCATGACGTCGGCAACGTTCGCGACATACGTACAGGAAGCCAGGGAACGCGCGCGCGATCTCGCCTTCGTGATCGGCGGCGCATATGGACTCGATCGCCCGCTGCTGGAGGCCGCGCCGCTGCGCCTCGCGCTCTCGCCGTGGACGCTTCCCCACGAGCTCGCGCGGCTCGTGCTCGCGGAGCAGCTGTATCGCGCCGGGACGATCGTGCGCGGGGAACCGTACCACAAATGAGCGCGGCGCGCGCGGCAGGGAAGGGGGTCGGAGCGCAGGTGATCACCGAGCCGCTGGGGGGCTCGCCACTGTCGCGCGCCATGCAACAGCGCTCACTGACGCCCACGCTTCACCCGTGGTCTCCGGAAACAAAGGAGGAGTGGGCGGCACACGTGACGCGAGCCCGGCGCCGCGCCGCCACGGATTGGTACGCAAGGATCGAGAGCGCGATCGATCCGCGCGGGCCGGCGGCGACCCGGGTCGCCCGTGTGGTGGCCGAGCGCGGCGTCCTGGTGACGACCGGTCAGCAGGCAGCGCTGTTCGGCGGTCCGCTGTACACGATCGCGAAGGCGCTCACCGCGCTCACGCTTGCAGACGCCATCGAGGCGCAACTCGGAGTTCCCGCGGCTCCGCTGTTCTGGGCGGCGACCGACGACGCCGACTGGGTGGAAGCGCGCGCCGCCCATGTGGCCGACGGCGACGGGCTGCACGAGCTGGCGCTCGCCGCGCCGCCGCCCGCGGGAACCATCATGGCCCATGTGAAGCTCCCGCGCCACGAGATGCGCGCGCTCACCGCCGGACTCAAGCGGTCCTGCGGTTCCGCAACCGACCCGCGGTATCTGGCGCTCGCCAGCGCTGCGTTCTCCGCGGGTACACTTGGCGGAGCGTATGTCTCCTTTCTCCGCGAGCTGCTCCAGCCGCTCGGCATCGCGGTGTTCGATTCTTCGCACGACGCGTATCGCCAGGCCGCGCGCCCCATGCTGCTGGGCGCGCTCGCGAGCGCCGAAGCCATCGCCCGCGCGCTCGCGGAGCAGGCCGCGGAGATCCGGCGCGCCGGGTTCGAGCCGCAGGTGCAGGACGAACGGGGGTTGTCCCTCGTCTTCGAGATTGTGGCTGGCACCAAGCGACGTCTCGCGATCGACGAAGCGAAACGCGCCGGTGACAGGACGACTGCGCTCGCGCCGAACGTGCTGCTCCGACCACTGGTGGAACGCGAGCTGATGCCGACCGTCACGTACGTCGGCGGTCCCGGCGAGATCGCGTACTTCACGCAGACGAATGCGGTCGCGCGCAGCCTCGACTGCGATCCGCTTGTCGTGGCGCCGCGCTGGTCCGGCACGGTCATCGAGCCGTTCGCCGCACGGGCGCTGCGCCGCCTCGGCGTCGAGTGGCGGGACGTGAAGGACCTGCACACGCTCGAGCGCAGGCTCGCTGCCGCAGCGCTTCCGCGCGATGTTGCTGCCGCCTGGAAGCGATTGCGCGAGCAGCTCCACGCATCGATGCGCGACGTTGCCGACGCCGTCGGGCGGCACGACCTGCTCGAGCCGCCGGTGCTCGAGGGGCTCGAGCGCGGCATCGAGCATCGTCTGTCGCGTGGCGAGCGGCGCCTGCTCGCCGCCGTGAAACGTCGCGAGGAGCGCACCCGGCGCGATCTCGGCGCGGTGTCCGCGGCGCTCTTTCCCCTGGGCGGCCGCCAGGAGCGGGTCCTGAACTACGTCCCGATGCTCTGTCGCGAAGGAGAGACCTTGATGCAGCAACTGCGGAGCGCCGCCGCGGAGCATGCGGCCTCGGTGCTGCGCGCCGCTCCAGCCGAAGCGGTCGCGGCGCTGTAAGTGCACGCCGCGTTCGTCGCCGCCGGAATTCTTCTCTCGCGCATTCTCGGGCTCGTCCGGGAGTCGCTGAAGGCGCGCTATCTCGGCGCGACCACCAATATCGCGGCCGACGCGTTCAACGCGGCGTTCAGTGTCCCGAACTCCCTGCAGAATCTGTTCGGCGAAGGGGCGCTGTCCGCGTCGTTCATTCCCGTGTACGCGAACGCGCTCGCGCGCGGCGACCAGCAGGAAGCGTCGCGCGTCGCCAGCGCCATCGGTGCCATTCTCGGCCTGGTCACGGCGATCCTGGTGCTGTTGGGCATCGTCGCCGCACCGCTCCTCGTGGACGCCCTGCTCTGGGGCTTCGAGGGGGAAAAGCGCGACCTCACCATTCGCCTCGTGCGCATCCTGTTCCCCGGTGCTGCGCTGTTCGTATTCAGCGCCTGGTGCCTCGGTATCCTGAACAGCCACCGGCGGTTTTTCCTGTCGTATGCCGCGCCCGTGGCGTGGAACGTTGCGATGATCGTGGCGCTGCTTCTGTATCGGCGGCGCGCGCCGATCGATCTGGTGTTCATCATCGCGTGGGCGTCCGTCGTAGGCGCAGGCCTCACCTTCGCCGTGCAGCTGCCGGTGGTTCTGCGCGTCGTGTCCGGATTGCGTGCCACGCTGGGACGGGGCGACGCAGCCGTGCGAAGCGTGATCCGGAATTTCGGCCCCGCTTTCCTTGCGCGCGGTGTGCTGCAGATCAGCGCCTTCATCGACCGTCTCATTGCGAGCTTCCTTCCCGGAGCCGTGTCGTTGCTGGCGTACACGCAGACCCTCGTCATGCTCCCCGTCAGCCTGTTCGGTATGGCGGTGTCCGCGGCGGAACTGCCGGCGATGTCCAGCGCCCTCGGAAGTCAGGAGGAGGTCGCCGCGCAGGTGCGCGGCCGCCTGAACACGGGACTGCGACACATCGCATTCTTCGTGATTCCCTCGGCGATCGGCTTTCTGCTGTTGGGCGACACGATCATCCGCGCGCTTTTCCAGGGCGGTCGATTCACACCGTTGGACGCGAGATTCTCCTGGGGAATTCTTGCCGCCGCGTCGCTTGGATTGCTGGCAACAACGCAGGCACGTCTGTACTCGTCGTCATTCTACGCATTACACGACACGCGAACCCCGCTGCGCTTTGCCGTGGTGCGGGTGACGCTCGCCGCCGGTCTGGGAGCGGGGCTGGCGTTCGCTGTCCCGGCTCTCACGGGCATAGCGCCGCAGTGGGGCGCGGCGATGCTGGCGCTCGCATCGAGCATCGCAGGCTGGGTCGAGCTGACACTCCTGCGTCGCGGGATGAACCGTCGGATTGGCGAGACCGGGCTCGGCGCGCGCTACACGGCGACGCTGCTGGCAGCCGCCGCGGTTGCCGGGGCACTTGCGTTCGTGGTGAAACCGTATGTGGCGGACCTGAACCGATTCGTGGCGGTGATCGTCGCCATTGGCACCTTCGCCGCCGTGTACTTCGCTGCGGCGAGCCTCTTCCGAGTGCCCGAAATGCAGTCAGCGGTGCGCCGGTTGCGCGGTTCGCGGTAAGGGCCGCAGGCGGTGCAGCGGGGTATAATTCCGTTGATGTCCACGCTGCCGGAAGCCGTTCTCGACAAGATTCCGCACCTGCCCGAATCGCCCGGCGTCTACCTCTGGAAGGACGCTGACGGCAACGTCTTGTACGTCGGGAAGGCGAAACGGTTGCGCTCGCGTGTCCGGAGCTACGCCAACCTCGAGCGTATCGAGAGCGCGCGCACATACGCGCTCATGAAAGCGGTGGCCGCGGTGGAGACCATCGTAGTGCCGTCCGAGGCGCATGCCCTGATCCTCGAAGCCAACCTGATCAAGGAATACAAGCCGCGCTTCAACATCTCGCTGCGCGACGACAAGAGCTATCCGCTCATAAAGGTGACGGTGCACGAGCCCTTTCCGCGCGTGTACGTAACGAGGCGGTTGATGAACGACGGCTCGCGGTATTTCGGACCATACACGGACGTGAGCCAGATGCGGCGCTCACTCAACGTGGTGAAGCGGATCTTCACCGTTCGGAGTTGCAACTACGATCTGCCAAAGGTGGCGCCGGACCGCCCCTGCCTGGAC
>JBOHTL010000422.1:0-3822 GCA_050733735.1 Gemmatimonadaceae bacterium | reverse complement strand
GGCCCATGAATGTGGGCCATCGTGACGTCGGAGGTCAGCTGACCGCTGACTGTGACTGTCACAGTCAGCACGCGATCCTCGAGAACCAGGCTCGCCACACCTGTCGCCGGCGTCGTCACATCCGGGTTCTCAGCTGCACCCGTCAGGCTCGCTTCGAAGTCTTCATCGTCGTCCAGACCCGTATCGTCGTCGTCACAGGCCATCATCCCGCCTGATAACAGAGCCAGCATCACGGCGGCCGCGACATTCGTCTTGCGCATGTACATCCTCCACAGATGGAATGCGGGATGCCGCAGCAAGAATCTCGCCCCGTGATTGGCGATCGTGGATGCCCCCACGCTCAGCTCGCGTGACTCTGCCACTGCCGCGCGAGTTGCACGGCCTTGCGAGGGCTCCGTGCTCTTTGCGAGCCGGAGCCCTCATCGAACCGTTACAGCGATCGGACTTTCGCCCGGGCGAGAATGTCCAACGGCGTGGCAGTCGTGCTGCCTGTGACTTCTGCCTTCAGCGCCTGCGCCTCGGCTTTGCGTCCAGCCTTCGATAGCGCGTCTGCGACGATGGCCCTGCCGATCGTAGCGGCATCACCGGCCTCGCTGAGCTCCGACTGCGCGCGCGCGAAATCCTTTTCCGCGGCGGCAACGACGGCATTGACCTCGCGCGCGGTGCGCTGCTGCGCCGCGGTCCCGTTCGCGGTCGCGGCGGCGTACTTCGCCGCCGCCGTCCTGGCGGCTTCGATCTGCCCTACGGCAGCGTAGGCAAGAGCGGTGAAGCGCAACTGCGCGGGTGCTTCGGCACCTCCGAGTTCGGCCGCCTTGGCGAGGTGGCCATCGATCTGACGGCGATCACCAAGAAGCGCCTCGATCAGCGCGCTGGTGCGATGATAGTTCGCCGCTTGCGGCTTGAGATTCTGAGTTTCCGCGATGCTCGCGATCGCATTCATCTCGCGAATCGCGTCCTTCGCCTTTCCCTCCAACGCGTGCGTCAGGGCACCCATTCCGCGCGTGTTGAGCCTGGCCGCCGGCGCTGATGCAACATCCGCAGCCTTCATGTACGCGTCCCGAGCGACCGACGCATGGCCCATGAGCAGGTGGACCTCGGCGACTCCGACGGGAGCGGCGGCATATGATCTGTCGATCGCGATGGCACGCTCGTAATGCTGCAGCGCCTCCGGCAGCCGTCCCATGAACTGCAGGATCTCGGCGTAGCTGTCGTGCGAGTTCGGGTGGTCGGGAGCCAGTCGCACGTACTCCTGCACGGCGGCCAACGCGCCATCGCGATCGCCGGTTGCCCAGCGCTGGTACGCCAGAATGTTGTGCGCCGGGGCGAAGTCACTGAACTTTGCGACGAACGCCTCGAGATTGGCGACGACCTCGGCTGGCTCGTTGCTTCGCGTTGCCTTCAGGTACTGCGGAACCGGATCATCGGGTAGAAGCGCGATCATGGCGTCGATGAAGACATTCGCTTCGTTGGCGCGGTTCAGCGCGAGCGCGCGAATCATCATCGTTGCGAGCAGCTCGGGCGTCGAGTTCCGCGCGGCGTCGGCGACGGCACGATTGAGCTCCTGCTCGCGCTGCGCGGCGGTCAATCCGGGGGGATTGGCCCAGGCATACAGCGCCCGTGCCATGCCGAGATTGGGATCGAGGGTCATACCCTCCCTGGCGCGCATCGCGGACCGCTCGAAATAGATGTTGAAGAAATCGACCGCCGCGTTGTACGTCGCCGTGCGCGCCGCTTCGGAGGCGCTGGTGAAGCTCAGCGTCCGCTGTTCACCCTGCTGCTGCGCTTGCGCTGCCAGCGTCCCCGCGCCGACCACGAGAGTGCTCGTCACGAACAGAGCGTGCCGGAGTGCTCGTTGCATGATTCCTCCTGGAATCGAGGCCATCAGACTTGGCATTCCGACCAGCAAAACGCCAGTGGTCAAGGCTCGAAGGTCGCGGTCGTAAGGATGAAGAGGTTCCTTCCTTGCGCGGCGTCCGCATGTCGGAAGACGAAGTAGACATCGTGCGTACCGGCGGTGGGGCGGAGCGGCGCGCGGAGCTGCGTCGGTGGGCCCATGGTCGACGTCGGACGGATCGTCTCGGTCTCGCCGAGCAACGGCCCCGTTGCCGAGTCGAGACGAACCTCGACCTTGCCGCCGATCGCGTTCAGCTGCGGCTCGGGCGCCAGTGCCGAGAACGTGATGGCCGAGATGCCAGTGAGATCGATCTTCTCGAATCCGACGTATGCGCCGGAGCGCGTGCCGATGGCAACCTCGATCGGCGTCTCCGGCCCTTTGTATTTCTGAATACCGTCCGCCGTGTCGCCGCTGGCGACGATGACCGTCGGCGCGCGCAGCACCACCGTCTTCTGCGCCGCAGCCGCGGGCAGACCATTCGCCCCGCGATCAGCGTATGCCGCGCGGATCACGACGGCTCCCTGCGTTGCCGTCGCGCTGTCGGGCAGTGCATACGTGCCGCGTGTCGGCAGCGACGGCGTCTCCTTTCGCTCCTGGCCCAGACTCATGATGTAGGCGGCCATCGCCGACGCCTGCGACTCGGTGAGCTGCGGGTGCGCCGGCATCATCACGCTGCCCCACACCCCCGAGCCTCCACTGCGGATCTTCCTGGCGAGTCGGGAGATCGCGCTGCTGTCGCCGCGGTACTTCCGTGACACCTCCGTATACGTCGGGCCGATCGATGCGCGGTCGAGCTGATGACAGGCGAGACAGGTTCCGGACTGAATCATCCTGCGCCCTTCCTCGTGCGCCGCCAGCGTGAACGCCGTGCGCTCAGTCGCGTCGGATTGGTCGGCGCCCGCCAGCACCACGCCCTCCTTGAGGTAATCCGCCGTCACTACCACGCGGCGTGCGACGATGCGACCGCTCCGCAGCGAGCCGTCCTCGCGGTCGGTGACGCTCACCGCGTACCGGACTGGAACACCGGGGAAATAGAACGTCCGGTTGCCCCCTGCCAGGTCGATGTCCACGCGCGGCGGCTCGTTCCCCGCGGCGATCTCCACCATCGCCGAGTCGCGCGCGCCGTGCGCGTCCGTCACGAGAAGCGTCGCGTCGTATTCGCCCGGCTGCGCCAGCGTCACCCTGGGACTCGACTCGGCGACTCGCCTCACCACTCTGCCGTTCGCGCGGCGGATGGTCCACTCGTACCGCAACGAGTCCTCGTCCAGGTCCTCGGTTCCGGCGGATGACAGCGTGACGCGAAGGGGGGTCGCGCCCGCCGGCTTGTCGACCGCGGCAGCGACGATCGGCTTCCGGTTCCCCGCCGTGTACTCGATGCGCACGAGACGCGCGTCGTCGTTGCCGGTGAACCACCCGGTGCCATATTCGAGAACATAAAGGTCGCCGTTGGGGCCGAACTCCATGTCCATCGGGTTGTTGAACCTCGTGCCTGGCATGAAGCGCTCCATGGACACGAGATCCCCCTCGGCGTCCATGGTGACGGCCATGATCCATCCGCGCATCCATTCATAGATGAAGAGCTTCCCGTCGTAGTAGTCGGGGAACGGCCGCGCCGTACTCGCGAAATCGGCGCGATAGTACACCGGACCGGCCATCGCCGTCCGCCCGCCGGTGCCGAGCTCGGGGAACTCCTCGGACGGGCCGTAAGGGTACCAGATGAACGCCTTCTCTGCCGGCGGCAGATGGGTGATGCCGGTGTTGTTCGGCGACCGGTTCACGGGCTGCGCGGGATCGAAGCGCTCGCCGGCCTGAATGGTCATGGAGTCGATGACGGTCGTCTTCCAGTATGCCTTGTTGTCGCCGACGAAGTATGGCCAGCCAAAATTCCCCGCCCGGCGCGCCTGCCCGATCTCGTCGTGGCCTTTGGG
>JBOHTL010000421.1:0-2767 GCA_050733735.1 Gemmatimonadaceae bacterium | reverse complement strand
GTGTCGACCACTCCAAGGACCAGTCGTATTTCCTCTGGGGCATCGACCGCAGCGTGCTCTCGCGCATGCTGCTTCCGGTCGGCGCGCAGACGAAGATCGAGACGCGCGCGACGGCGCATTCACTTGGCCTCGAGATCATTGCGGAAAAGGTCGAGAGCCAGGACATCTGCTTCGTGCCGGACGGCGATCACACGAAGATCATTCGCGCGCGTCTCGGCGCCGACGCGCCCGCGCTGAGCCGTGGTCCCTTCGTGCTCGCGTCCGGCGAGGTCATCGGACATCACGACGGATACGCGCGCTTCACCATCGGTCAGCGACGCGGACTCCCCGGAGGGTTTCGCGAGCCCATGTTCGTGGTCGGCATCCGGCCGGCCGACCGCGCCGTCGTCATCGGACCGCGCGAGCATCTGCTCGGTCGTGGTCTCGTCGTCCGCGAGGTGAACTGGCTGGTGGAGAACACGTTCGTCACAGGATCGCCGCTTGCCGTGCAGATCAGACATCGCGCGACGCCGGCGTCGGCATCGATCCTTCGCGTCGGAGCGGACGACGTCGAGCTTGCGCTCGACGACCCCGTCGCGGCGATCACGCCCGGACAAAGTGCCGTGTTTTACGACGGCGATCGTGTGCTTGGCGGCGGCGTGATCGAACGGGCCGCGGGAGTGCGAACCTCGCTGCCAGTCCTGGCGGCGTAGTTCGACTTTTCCCTCCGGCTAGCCTATTGGCCGGTTCGATATGGGATACTCGCGCCAATCCTCGTAGTCGAAATGCCACCACTCGAGTGGATTGACCGTGAATCCCTCCTGCTCGAGCACTCGGCGCAGCAACGCGCGATGATAGCGCTGCAGTGACGTTCCACCGGGGTAGTCCGCGCGAGCACGAGTCGTCGCCTCGTCGTAGGTGCTCGGCATTTCAACGGGCCGGTCGTTCTCCAGATCGTAGAGCGTGACGTCGACGGCCGCACCGCGGTTGTGCCTGGAGCCCTGCGCAGGATTCGCGACCAGCCACCGCAAACTGTCGGGGGTAGCGTCCCAGAAGATTTTCGTAACGTACCAGGGTCGATACGCATCGAAAACCATCAGCGTGTAGCGCAGCGGCCGGAGAGTCGCGTTCGCGCGGGCAAGCGCTTCTGCCGCGGGTCGCTGTAGCATGGCACGCGGTCGCTCGTACAGCGGCGTGCCGAGGAAGTTGTTGTCCGTTGCGTAGCGGATGTCGAGCTTGATCGTGGAATCCAGTGTCGTGACGTCCACGAGATCCGGCGGCCGGAAGGATCCGGTCTCCGCAGGCGGTGTCGCGGCGAGCGCCTCGCGGCGCAACTCCTCAATGGGTCGCACCGGCGTGATGCGCAACTGCGTCGTGCCCGGCGCCGGCTCGATGTTTCTGCGCGCCAGCTCCTGCGTCCCGCTCCGAACGGAGGTGGCACGCCCGGTCGAATCGCGACCAAAGACCACGTCACCGGAAACCGCTGCGGTGGACAAGGGAGCTTCGAAGAGCGTGTCGTTGCGTTCGCCCAGGGGGACGTAGTTCCCGCGATGATCCAGGATCCACAAGCGCCGTTCGCGCTCCAGCACATACCAGCGCAGCGTGGAGTCCGCGCCGTACTCGCCGATCAAGCCGCGCCATCGGGTCGGCACCGTGTCGGGCATACGGGCGAACTCGAACGCGACCCGCTGGGGCGAGGCAGACTCAGGGCCGGAGCGCCCCCCTGGCGAACCACAGGCAGAAGCGAGCGCCAACGTCGCAATGACACATCCCCGGGGATGCAGCGTCATGTCCAATCCTCGCTAATTGTTGCTGAATCGTGTGCGGTGCCACATTGTATACAGAACCCTTTCCATGAGGGGCCCATGCGCGTCCTCAGTCTCACGGCCGTTCTCGCACTCGCTGCGTGCTCGTCCTCGTCTCACACGCCGCCTGACCCGACGGTCACTCCCGCGAACGTGCGCGTTTCGGGCACCGCGACGACCGGCGTGAGCTCCAATGCGTTGCGTGTGAGCCCTTCCTATGACGTTTCATTCGACACGATCTACGCCAGCGTGGACAAGATCTGGTCTGCGCTGCCGGCCATCTATACGGCGCTCTCCATACCGCTCACCACCGCCGATCCACAGACGCTCCGGTTCGGCAACGAAGGAATGAAGGTCCGGCGCCGCCTCGGCGAAACGTCGCTCGTCAAGCTATTAGACTGCGGCCGCACCCAGATCGGTCAGAATGCGGACTCGTACGAGATTGTCATGTCGGTCGTGACGACGCTGGCGCGGGCCGACGTCAATACAACCGTAGTGGCGACGGGTGTCCAGGCCAGCGGCAGCCCGCTGCAGTTCGGCGGCAGCCAGACCCGTTGCCGGACCAAGGGTGAGCTCGAGCGCCAGATCGCCCTTGCGCTGAGCGCGCGGTTCAACAAATAGCATTCAGTACTTGAGGCCACCGGCCTCCGCGAACTCGCGCATCATGCGCTCCTGCTCTTCGGTGAGCTTGTCGGGGACTACGATCTCGACCTCGACGATCAGGTCTCCGGCCTGTTCCCCCTTCCTGATCCCCTGACCGCGAACGCGAAACCGCTTGCCTGAAGGTGTCCCCGCGGGAATGCGGATGGACACTTTCTTCCCGTCGAGCGTGCGCACGTTCACCTTCGAGCCGAGTGTCGCCTGCGCGATGTTGATCGGCACGGGTGCGATCAGGTCCAGTCCTTCCCGTTTGTAGAATCGGTCGGGCTGGACCGTGAAGTTGATGATGAGATCCCCGGGCGGACCGTTCCGCGAGCCACGCC
>JBOHTL010000420.1:0-3908 GCA_050733735.1 Gemmatimonadaceae bacterium | reverse complement strand
TTATCTTCCGTCGCCCATCCCGGAGTGGTCGCAATCGCATCCTGCAATCCGCGGCTGCTGATACGAATGGGAGCACGGCGCACGGTGTCGCCCGCCAGCGTGGTCCGTGTGATCGTCGTCGCAGGCTGATGGGTCTCGGCCGTTACGTTGACCTGCTCCGCGATCGCGGCGGAGAGCTTCAGCTCGAGCGCAATCGGCAGGGCATCGGCGACAGTGAGCTTCTCAACGACGGCTTCGAACGGAGCGGCGTCCGCCTTCAGTGAGTAGGTGCCCATCGCCACATTCGTGAAGCGGAACTGGCCGTTGGCCGCCGTCACGGTCGCAACGGCGTTGCCCAGCTGGTCGAACAGTGTGATTTGGGCAGTGCCGATCGAAATGCCGTTCGGTCCGGTCAGCGAACCGACGATCGTTCCCTGTTGAAGCTGAGCAGACGAGGGGGACGCAAGAAGAAGCAGGCCGAGGGCTGCGGTTACGGCACGTTTCATGACGTAGCCATAAGGATACCGCTCTTAGCTCTCAGCTCTTACGACGCGCGGGGCGCCGGCGCGCGCGCCCCGCCGGAGCCACTTCATCCAGCCCCACAGTATCGACGGCCGGAAATCGTCGAGGAACGTGTAGACGACCGGCACGACCAGCAGCGAGAGCAGCGTCGAGGTAATCAGGCCGCCGATCACCGCGCGCGCCATCGGTGCGCGCATCTCGGCGCCTGCGCCGATGGCAAACGCGAGCGGCAGCATGCCGAAGATCATGGCGAGCGTCGTCATCATGATGGGACGCAGACGCACCGCCCCCGCCTCCACGAGCGCGTCGAAACGCCCCGCCCCCGCGGATCGCCGCTCGTTGGCGTTGTCCACCAGCAGAATCGCGTTCTTCGTCACGAGCCCCATGAGCATGATCACGCCGATCATCGACATCATGTTGAGCGTGTCGTTGGTGATCAGCAGCGCGAGGAGCACCCCCACCAGCGACAACGGCAGCGAGAGCATGATCGCGAATGGCTGCGTGAAGGACTCGAACTGCGACGCCAGAATCAGGAAAATCAGGATCACCGCGAGCAGGATCGCCTCCAGCACGTAACCCGCCGTCTCCGCCAGTTGTTCGGTCTCGCCGCCGAGGCGGATCGAGTAGCCGGTGGGCAGCTTCAGCTTGTCGAGCTCCGTCTGGATCGCCTGGGACGCTTCCGAGATCGAGACATCGGGGGTGTTGCTCGCCGAGATCGTCGCGACGCGCTCGAGATCCTTGCGGTCGATCTGCGCCGGCGCGGTGCCCGCTTCGATGCGCGCGATATCGGACAGTGGAACGAGATTGCTGCCTCCGCCGACGCGATCCGAAGCCGCGACGGGAATCGCCGCGATGTCCTGAACCGTTCGGCGCTGCTCGGGAGGCACCTGGACGACGACGTCGCGCTCTTCACCGCTCGGATCCTCCCAGCGCGTCGCCACCTGTCCCGCGAGCAGCGGACGAATGGTCGTCGCGATTTGGCCGACATCGACGCCGATCTGGTTCGCGATGTCACGATCGACCATGATGCGGAGCTCGGGCTTCGGCGCGCCGAGCGACGACTGCAC
This sequence comes from Gemmatimonadaceae bacterium, assembly GCA_050733735.1. Taxonomy (GTDB): domain Bacteria; phylum Gemmatimonadota; class Gemmatimonadetes; order Gemmatimonadales; family Gemmatimonadaceae; genus DASPMP01. The sequence goes on along the minus strand of JBOHTL010000420.1, from coordinate 2,340 downwards.
GTCGGCGACGCCGCGGATGCGCTTGATGGCGGCGAGCGCCTGGTCGGAGATCTGCTGCAGCACGCGCACGTCCGGGCCGCGAATCTCCACCTGCAGCGGCGCCACCGCGCCTCCGAGTCCGCCCGCCTGCAGCACCTGCACGCTCACCCCGTGCAAGCGTCCGAGCGAGCCTCTCGCCGCGACCATGAGCTCGTCCTGCGACCGCGCGCGCTCGTTCGGCTTCTCCAGCGCGACGTACACGTTGCCGGAGTTCACGGTGCCTGTGGCTCCGGCGCCGATCGTCGTATAGACGTAGTCCACGCCCTCGAGCTGCCGGATGGCGGCTTCGATCTGCTCGCCCTTCGCGCGCGTGTAGTCGAGACTCGAGCCCTCGGGCGTCTCGAACAGCACCGCGAACTCCGAGTTGTCGGAGCCCGGCATGAACCCGCCGCCGATGTACGGGAAGAGCATGAAGGCGCCGACGAAGCTCGCCGCCGCGACCGCCAGCGTCGACTTGCGGTGCGACAGCGCCCAGCGGATGACGCCGCGATAACGGCCGGCCACGCGATCGAACCAGACGTTGAACTTCGAGATGCCGCGCGTCACCGGGTTACCGCCTTCGCTGCCATGCTTGTGCGGATTGACTCCCCACCAGGCGCTCAGCATCGGCGTCAGGGTGAACGACACGAAGAGCGAGACGAGCACCGCCCACGCCACTGTCACGCCGAACTGATAGAAGAAGCGGCCGATGATCCCGCCCATGAACGCCACCGGGACGAACACCGCCACGATCGAGAGCGTCGTGGCCATGACGGCGAGAAAGATCTCGCTCGTCCCGCGCCCCGCGGCCGTGAAGTGGTTTTCCCCCTTTTCGCGGTGACGCACGATGTTCTCGATGACGACGATGGCGTCGTCGATCAGAATGCCGATCGACAGCGAAAGTCCCATCAGCGTCAGCACGTTCAGCGTGAATCCGAGCGCGTCCATGAGGATGAACGACGAGATCACGGAGACCGGCAGCGCCAGCGAGGTGATCGCCGTGGCCTTCCAGTCGTTCAGAAAGAGCATGACGATGATGATCGTCAGCCCAGCGCCGAGCAGCAGCTCGTGGATGACGTCGCTGACCGACTGCCGGATGAACACCGAATTGTCGCGAATGACGGAGAGCTCCGTGCCCGCCGGCAGCGTCGGACGCAGCCGGTCCACCTCCGCGAGCACGGCGTCGGCGACGTCCACCGTGTTCGCGCCGGACACCTTGAGGATGTCGAGCGAGACCGCGCGGCGGCCGTTCACGAGGGCGACGGAACGCTCTTCTTCGGTGCCCGTCTCCACGCGCGCCACGTCACTGAGGCGCACGGGCTGGCCGTCGCGCGTCGCGACGATCACGTCGGCGAACTGCGCCGGATCGCTGATCCGTCCGGTGACGCGCACGAGCTGTTCGGTCGCTCCGCTCTCCACGCGGCCGGCAGGCACTTCCATGTTCTGCTGGCGCAGCGCGCCCATGACGTCGGGAACGGTGACGCCGAGCGCCTGCAGCCGGGTTGGAAGCAGGTTGACGCGAATCTCGCGCTCCAGGCCACCGGCAATGCGCACCTCGCCGACGCCGCGCGCGCTCTCGAGCCGGCGACGGATCGTCTCGTCGGCGAGCGCGGTGAGCCGGTCGATCGACTGCGTGTTGGACGAGAGCGCCAGAGAAAGAATGGGCTGCGCCGCCGGATCGAACTTCTGCACGACCGGACTCTCGATGTCCTCGGGCAGCTCGCGGCGAATGCCCTCGATTTTCGCGCGGATGTCCTGCGACGCGACGTCGACGTCGTTCCCGAGATCGAACTCGACGATGACCTGCGACACGCCCTCGAGGGAGATCGACGTGATCCGGTCGACGCCAGCGACGGGGTTGAACGACTCCTCGAGCCGGCGCGTCACCTCGCGTTCGACGGTCTCGGAGCTCGCGCCCGGATACACCGTCTGCACGGCGACCACCGGGACGTCGACCTCGGGAAACTGATCGATCGCGAGACGCCGATACGCAAAGAGTCCCAGCACCACGAGCCCGACCATCATCATCGTGGTGAAGACGGGACGACGGATCGATACGCCGCTCAGGCCGGAGAGGCCCCCGCTGTTGTCGTTTGCCATGGTTATCTCACCGTGTCGGGCCGCGCGGACGTTTCGGCCGCGACGGACACCAGAGTTCCATCACCGATTTCGGGCGACGGGTTGAGCAGCACACGCTCGCCGCTCTCCAGGCCCGTAACGACGGCGACGAGACCGGTGGCTTCGTCGCGCTCGCCCAGCGTCACCTGGCGTCGCGACACGCGATTGCCGGCGAGCACGAAGACGGCGCCGTTGTTCCCGGAA
>JBOHTL010000419.1:0-2337 GCA_050733735.1 Gemmatimonadaceae bacterium | reverse complement strand
CCGATAGACGAACGGGCCTTGCATCCCCAGTCCACAGTAGCGGTAACGGGATTCGAACCCGTGTTCCAGCCTTGAGAGGGCTGTGTCCTAGGCCCCTAGACGATACCGCCTGACAACGCTTGCTCCTAACCGTTCGCCAATCGCTGTCACCGAAGGCTTGGCCTTCCTTACAGAATTTCAGTTTTCAATCATCGCATCGAGAGAACACAGGCCGGGAGGGACTTGAACCCCCAACCGCTGGTTTTGGAGACCAGTGCTCTACCAGTTGAGCTACCGACCTAGATCAGTTGTCAGGGTGACTGACGGGAATTGAACCCGCAACCCCCGGTGCCACAGACCGGTGCTCTAACCAATTGAGCTACAGCCACCATGGCTCTGCTCTCGCAGAGCTTTGAAAGTTAACGGCTTGCGTCGTGCCTTTGAAGTCCCGCGACCGTCACTTGGCTCTCTCCTGGTACTCGCCGGTGTTCGGATTCACCCGAATCTTGTCGCCCGTTCCAATGAACTCTGGAACATTCACCGTCGCGCCGTTCTCGAGCCTGGCCGGCTTCTGCGACGCGGTCTTGGTCGCCGTCTTCATCACGGGCGACGTCTCCACGACCTCGAGCGTGAGCGAGTTCGGCAGACGAATGGCAACCGGGCGGCCGTCGTAGAACTCGGCCTGGATCTTCATGCTCGGCTGCATCCACTGCGCGTTGTCGCCCAGCACTTCCTCGTCCAACTCGAGCTGGTCGTAGTTCTCGGTATTCATGAAGTGATACGTCCCGGCCGAGTCGTACAGATACTCCAGGTCGTGCGTCTCCATCGACGCGGGATCCACGGAATCGGCCGCGCGGAAGCGATGCTCGAAGCTCGAGCCGGTGCGAAGATTCTTCAGCTTGGCCTGCACCATCGCGCGCAGGTTGCCCGGCGTGTGATGCCGGAATTCAGTGATGCGACATGGATCGCCGTCGAAGACGATCACCATGCCGCGGCGGATTTGAGTTGCGGGAATGGCCATGCGGAAGTGGGGAAGGACAACGGGATAACTCTCTACAGCCTTTGAACTTAGATCAACGCAACAGTGGCCTCAACCCCCGCCACACGTTCGCCGCCACGATCCTCGATCCCTCGTAGTTGGGGTGAATCCCATCCCCCTGGTTGAGCTCGCGATTCCCGGCGACACCGTCGAGAAGGAACGGTAGCAGCGGAACGTCCTTCTCGCGCGCAACCTCGCCAAATGCGTCGCGGAACTCCCGCGTGTACACGGCTCCCATGTTCGGCAGCGCTTCCATCTGCAGGAGCACGACGCGCGCGTCGGGACGTTCCGCGCGAACGCGATCGACGATTCGCGCGATGTTGTTCCGCATCGTCGTCACGGGAATCCCCCGCAGACCGTCGTTCGCGCCCGTCTCGATCACGAAAACGCTGAACGGTTCACGCAGCAGCCAGTCCAGCCTTCCGAGCAGTGCGCTCGACGTCTCTCCGCTGACGCCCGCATTCACCACGCGGTAGTCGAGGCGCGCCGAGTCGATCATGCGCTGCACGTGCAGCGGGTACGCCGAGTCCGGGTCCAGCCCCATCCCCGCGGTCAGACTGGTCCCGGCGAAAATGATCCTCGGGTGGCGCGCTTCAGCCGGCGTCGCGGATGAATCAATCGCGGCGGCGGCTGCGTTAGGTTGAGCATTCACGGGCGGGTTGGCGGCGCTTTCCGGCGTTTCTCGCGCATCTCCCGCGCTGCCCGAGCAGCCCCCCGCGGCAGCCGACAACGCCAGCAGCGTCAGCACGTATTTCTTCAAAACGTCCTCACCTCCGAAATGCTTTCTGCGTCCGGACTGTCCAAGGAATATCAAAGCGGCGACCACCGACTCACAGTCCTGAAGGACGTGAATTTCTCGATCGAGCAGAGCGAGTTCGTCGCGATCGTGGGGCCCTCCGGCAGCGGGAAAACGACGCTCCTCGGTCTGCTCGCTGGCCTTGATACCCCGTCTCGCGGTTCGGTTCATCTCGACGGCACCGATCTCACCGCGCTCGACGAGGACGCGCGCGCACGGCTCCGCGGCGAGAAGGTCGGCTTCGTTTTTCAGAGCTTCCAGCTGATCACCACACTCACGGCGATCGAGAATGTCCAGGTCCCCCTCGAGCTCCGCGGTGAGTCCGACGCCGTGGCCCGCGCGCGCGACGTGCTGCAGCGCGTCGGCCTCGGCGACCGGCTGCAGCACTTCCCCACGCAACTCTCCGGCGGCGAGCAGCAGCGGGTGGCCATCGCGCGGGCATTCTCGAACAAGCCGAGAATCCTGTTCGCCGACGAGCCCACGGGAAACCTGGACAGCGACACCGGAGGCCGCATCGTCGAGC
>JBOHTL010000418.1:0-4002 GCA_050733735.1 Gemmatimonadaceae bacterium | reverse complement strand
TGATTCCACCGTCGCTCGCGGGCGCGGACACGAGCCGGGCGCCGTATCCGTTCGATCTGGCGCGCGCGAAGCAGCTGCTCGCCGAGGCCGGATTCGCCAACGGCATCGACGTCGAGCTGTGGGTCGGGTCGAATCCGGTGCACGGCCGGATCGCGGAGACGATCCAGGCGTACCTGAACGAAGCCGGCATTCGCACCGAGATCGTCCAGCGCGAATCTGCCGCCGCGCGCGAGGCCGCGCGGAACGGGCAGACCGACATGATCCTGAAGGACTGGTACGCCGACTACCCGGACGCGGAGAACTTCCTCTATCCGCTCCTGCACAGCGCGAACACGGGCGTCGGCGGCAACGTGTCGTTTTTCGCCGATCCCGACTTCGATCGCATCGTATCACTGGCGCGTCGTGAGCCGGACGAAACGAAGCGCAACGAGCTGTATCGGCAGGCGGACTCCGTGGCATTCGCGCAGGCGCCGATGATGTTCCTGTTCTTCTATAATGATCTCTATGCCGTGCAGCCCTGGATTGAAGGCTTTCAGATCCCCGTGATCTTCAATGGCCAGCGCTGGCTGGACGTGTCGTTCAAACGGAGTGCGGCGCCATGAGTCGATTCATCCTGCGCCGGCTGCTGCTGGCCGTGCCGACCCTCTTCGGCGTGCTCGTCGTGGCGTTTCTGCTGCTGTATGTCGCACCAGGCGATCCGGTGACCGCGATGATCGGCGAGCGCGCCGACTCCGCGACGATCTCGCGACTCCGCGCCGAACTGCGTCTCGACGATCCGCTGTACGTCCGTTTCGGCCACTACATCGGCAACGTCGTCCAGGGGGACCTCGGCCGCTCGTACATCACCAATCGTCCCATCACGCGGGACATCGTCGAGCGTTTTCCGAAGACACTGCAGCTCGCCGCGGCCGCCATGCTCTTTGCCGCGTTCACGGGGATCACCCTCGGCGTGCTGAGCGCGCGGAATCCGGGGGGGTGGACCGATCGGCTGGCGCTGGGCATCGCGTATCTCGGCATCTCCTTCCCCGTGTACTGGGTGGGACTTCTCCTCATTCTGCTGTTCGCGGTCGGGCTGCAATGGCTTCCCGCATCGGGCTACGGGAGCCTGAAGTTCCTGATCCTCCCCGCCCTCGCGCTCGGGATGCGATCGGTGGCGTTCCTCGCGCGCGTGACGCGGTCAGCGATGCTCGACTCGCTGGGCGCGGATTACGTGCGTACCGCGCGCGCGAAGGGATTGTCCCAGCGCGCCATCACCATGCGCCACGCACTGCGGAACGCGATGATCCCGATCATCACCGTGCTCGGCCTCGACTTCGGCGCGTATCTCACGGGCAGCATTCTCACCGAGACGGTGTTCTCGTGGCCGGGGCTGGGTCGCTACGTGGTGAACGCGATCGCGCGGCGCGATCTCCCGGCGATCCAGGGCGCGGTGCTGTTCCTGTCGGGAGTGTTCGTGATCGTGAACCTGCTGGCGGACATCGCGTACGCCAAGACGGATCCGCGCGTGGCCTACAGCTGATCGCGCCGACGGGGGTGGAACCACGGAGGGCACTGAGAAACTCAATGGGACTCACCTGACCAGCGTGCGCCGCTGTGTCCTCTGTGGTTCCTCCAACACCCCCGCATCGAATACTTTCCGCCATGACACTCGATGAGTATCAGCTGGCGGCCGCGCGCACCACGAACCTGCGGCTGTCCGACTCCGAACGGCTGGTCGACGCGGCGGCGGGACTGGCCGAAGAAGCCGGTGAGATTCTCGGATTGGTACGCAAGCACGCGTATCAATCACGTGAACTGGATCGCGACACGCTGACGATCGAGCTGGGCGACGCGCTCTGGTGCCTCGCGATGACCGCAAGGTCCGCCGGGCTCACACTCGACGAGGTAGCCGCCGCGAACGTCGCCAAGCTCGGCGCGCGATACCCGCAGGGTTACTCGGACGCCGCCAGCCGGGAGCGCCGCGCGTGAACATGAACGAGCACACGCGGCCCGTCGAACGCGCCGCGGACGTCCCCGGGCACCTGCGCGGCAGTCCCATCGACGAGTTGCTGCAGTATCACAACCTCGGCCGTGAATTGATCCCGGTGGACGCGCCGCGACTGCTCATCGGCATGTGCATGGACAACCGCAAGCACCTTCGAATTCCGGACAACTTTGCGTTCATCCTGCGCGCGGGCGGCGCGAACCTGCGGCCCAGCGAGTTCAAGGTGTCATACGCCATCGCAGTCGGCGGCGTGAAGGCCATCGCGATCATCGGTCACAACAACTGCGGCATGGTGAATCTCATGTCGCGCTCGCAACTCTTCATCGACGGTCTGGTGAAGAACGCGGGGTGGGATCGACAGCAGGCCGAGGATCATTTCTTCCATTTCGCGCCGCTGTTCGAGATCGGCAGCGAAGTGGACTTCACGCGGAGCGAGGCCAAGCGGCTGCGCAGGCGGTACCCGGGACTGCTGGTGGCGCCGATGCTGTACAACGTGGAGGACAATCGGCTGTACCTGCTGACTGAAGACTGAAGGACGAGTGACTAATCGTCCTTCTGGCCGAAGATCGCCATGTTCGAGCTGTGCCCCGGCGCGATCTTCTTGTCCGGGTGGATCCAGTGCACCGCCTGGTTCACCGCGATGGCGGCTTCGCTGAAACCGAGCGCGATCAGCTTGAGCTTTCCCGGATAGGTGGTGACGTCTCCGGCGGCCCAGACCCCCTCGCGTCCCGTCTCCATCTGACTGTTCACCACGATCTCGTCCTTCTCGATTCTCAGCCCCCACTCGGCGATCGCGCCCATGTCGCTGACGAAGCCGAGCATCGGCAGTACCACGTCCGCCTCGACCTCCGTGATGGACTTGGCCTTCACGTCGCGCAGCGCGATGTGCGAGAAACGGTCGGGCGCGCTCCTGCACACGACATCGTGCAGCTCGTGAAAGGTGAGCAACTGCGCGCGGCCCGCGGCGACGGCTGAGCGGTACTCATTGACGGTCGCATCGTGCGCGCGAAAGCGATCGCTGCGGTGCACGATTGTGACATAGGACGCGCGAGGAAGGAGCTGTACGCCCCAATCGAAGGCCGTGTCGCCCCCGCCGACAATGATCACGCGCCGGCCGCGAAACCGTTCCGGATCGGTCACAACGTCGTAAATGCCACGGCCATACCATGGTGTGGCACACGCTTGCGGCAGACGGCGGGGCGAAAAAGCACCGATACCCGCCGCGATGATGATCGAACGCGTCGGAAAACGGTCCGTTTCCGTGACGAGCACGAAGTGATCGCCGTCCTTTTCCAGAGCGGTCACTCGTTGGGCCAGGTGCACACGACCGTCGAAGCGCCTGGCTTGTTCGACGAGCGCGCGAACCATGTCCTTCGCAAGAATCTGCGGGAAACCAGCGACGTCGAATATGAACTTCTCGGGATACAATGCGGCGAGCTGGCCACCCGCTTCGGGCAATGCATCGACGATCTGCGCCGACACCTGGCGCATTCCGGCGTAGAAGAGACCGAACAATCCTGTGGGCCCGGCGCCGATGATCGTGATGTCACGAAGCTCGTGGATCATCGCATAACGTTAAACCGTTCAGTCATGGATCATCAGCACACCGTCGAATACAAAGGAGCGTTCCGTCTCGTGAACAAGGTGGCGGAAGGCGGCATGGCGACGGTGTATGAAGCCGAGCAGCTGGGACCCGAGGGGTTCACCAAGCGCATCGCGCTCAAGGTCATTCATCCCCACTACGCGAAGCGCCATGAGTTCCTCCGTCTCTTCATCGACGAAGCGAAGCTCTCGGCGAACCTGATGCACGGCAACGTCGTGCAGATCTACCAGCTCGGCGAGGTCAAAGGGGAATACTTCATCGCGATGGAGTACATCCAGGGACCCACGCTCCGGCATGTCATCGACCGGCATTACGAGCTCGGCACGCCGATCCCTTCGACGCTCGCCGCGTACATCTGCAGTCGTGTGGCGCGCGCGCTGGATTTCGCGCACAACTTCGTGAGTCCGAAGGGGCA
>JBOHTL010000417.1:0-7145 GCA_050733735.1 Gemmatimonadaceae bacterium | reverse complement strand
GCCGAGGATCCGTACCGCGGCGCGCTGATCGTGATGGGCGTGGGCATCGGCGAGCACTATGCCTCGCCGACGTGGGAAGACCGCGCCTTCCGTCTTCGCGGACCAGCCGCGCTCGAGGCGCGCGCCGGAGCGCGACGCTCCTTGCTCGCCAACGGCGTTCCGCCGCACGATATCCCGTACTTCCTCCAAAACGCGCGCAGCCTGACGCCGCGCGACACGGTGACCACGGACTACATTGGCCGCGCGCTGCAGGTGCACAACGAGGCGGGATTTGGCCCGAAGGAATCGTCGGTCGCGCGCGCGATGCTCTACAATCTCGCGCCGCCGGGGAGCGTGATCATCGTGCCCGATCCCGTCTGGGTGAGCGACACCTGGGCCGCGATGCTCGCGGGCGCAGCGGCGCGCGGATGTCGCGTCTACGTGATCTCGCCGTCCGCGGTCAACTCACCCAATCCGCAGCCGGTCGTCTTCGCGCTCAATCACGACGTCATGCTGCGGCTGATGCGGGCCGCCGAGCGGCTGAGCGAGCAGCTGCAGCGCTCAGGTGGAGAGCTGCGCGTGGGGCTGTTCACGGCGCGCGCGCCGGTAACCGACGTTGCCGGCCGGCTCCGGGAGATTCAGGACGGACTGCAGAAGTATCCCTGGATCCGCGAGCTGTTTCCCTTTGACGACGCGGCACTGGCGACGCTCGATGAGGCGGTGCAGCGGACGCAGGCGGACGGCAACGACGCGACTCGCATCGCGGAAGACGAGACACCGCGCGAACCGAAGCTGCATCAGAAGACGCAGCTGATCGCGCGTCCGGGCGCCATCGCCGCGCTCCTTCGGCAGCCGGGGTGGGAAGACATTCTCGCCGCCTCGATGCGGACACAGTCGCGACAGACGGCTGATTTCGCGGATCAGCTGCGCTGGACCATCCCGGACGTCGACTCCAGCGCCACCCGTCGAACAGACGCGCTGATTCGCGGCTACGAGCGAAACCTGTCCGAGGCCGATCGCAAGACGGTGAGCTTTTACTTCGTGCAGGGGACCCAGAATCACGATCCCCGGGGACTCATGCTCGATGGCGAAGCGACCGTGATCGTGTCGGGCATCCATGCGGCCGCCGGACTGGTGGACCTGTACTACATCATGACGCGCAGCACATGGGTCACCACGAAGTCGGAGCTGGACCGTCTTCTCCCGAGGCCGGGTGGGCTGATGGGCCGCATCGCCCGAATGATACGGTTTGCGATCTGAGGCTGGATAAGCGTTCGGTGCCGAGCTAGCGTCCCATTTCTCATGCGCCGGCTCCTCGTCATCCTGCTGCTCTCGTGTGGCGCCGCAATACTGCGCGCCCAGGATTCCGCGGCCGCGACGAGCCTCAACGTGTATCTCGATTGTCAGACCTTCGGATGTGACTTCGATTTTTTCCGGACGGAGCTGACGCTGGTGAACTGGGTGCGCGACCGTCAGGTGGCCGATCTCCACCTGCTCGTGACGTCGCAAACGACCGGCGCTGGCGGATCGGAGTACACGGTGAACTTCATCGGTCTGCGGCAGTTCGCCGGCATGACCGACACGTTGAAGTACGTCGCTCCGCCCGCGGTCTCGGACGACGAGCGCCGGCGCGGCCTCGCGCGCGTATTTCGTCTGGGCCTCGTCCGCTATCTGGCGCGAACGCCAGCGGCTTCCCGGATCACCGTGTCGGTCGAGGGGCAGCAGGGCGCGGCGCAGACCATTCCGGCCGACGATCGCTGGAAGAACTGGGTGTTCCGGATCTCGATGAACTCCAACTTCAACGGCGAGGAGCAGTTCAAGTCGGTGAACCTGGGCGGAAGCGTGAGCGCCACGCGCATCACGGCCGAGTGGAAAACGGAGATCAGCGCGCGCGAGTCGTACGGTCAGTCCGAGTTCGAGCTGGATGACTCGACTACGTTCGTCAACATCAATCGCTTTTATGGCGCCACGCTGCTCCAGGTGAAATCCCTGGGCGAGCATTGGTCCGCCGGCTTTCGCGGATCCATGACGTCGTCCACCTACGACAACTACCTCCGCGCCATTCGGCTCGCTCCGGCGATCGAATACAACATCTTCCCGTATAGTCAGTCCACGCGGCGTCAGATCCGTTTCGAGTACGACCTCGGCTACAGCATGTTCGCCTACCGTGACACGACGATCTTCTTCAAGACCAAGGAGAGCATGCCGTATCACCGCCTGACGACGGGGGTCGCGACGCGGGAGACGTGGGGCTCGATCGATGTGGGTTCGGCGGCGACCCAGTACCTGCACGACCTGTCCACCTATCGCATCTCCAATTTTGGCGAACTGTCGCTCCGCTTGTTCAAGGGCTTCAGCCTGAACGGCTTCGGGTCGTACGACATCATCTACGACCAGTTCGGTCTCGCGCTCAAGGACTTCACTCCGGAACAGAAGCTCACCCGACAGTTCCAACTTGGTACGCGGTACCAGTTCTTCGGATTTGTGAGCCTGAGCTATACCTTCGGATCGATCTTCAACAACATCGTGAACCCGAGGATGAACTCGTTCTTCGACTGAAAGAACCGTCAAACCGTCAAACCCTCAAACTTCTCAAACCCTTTCTCCGCTTCCGGTGTCTGAAACCCCAGTGCTTCTATCGACGTTCTATATGAAGCGCGGTATGATCAGGCCTTCACCGGACCAGGCGGAGAATGACTGGAGCTCCTACCAACCTTCTACAGGGCACTCTTGACCTGCTGATTCTCAAGTCGCTGGCGCTGGGCGAGTTGCACGGGCTCGCGGTGTCGCGACGGATCGAGCAGATCACCCGCGGTACCTTCCACGTCAAGCCAGGCTCGCTCTTTCCCGCCCTCCATCGCATGGAGGAAGCCGGGTGGCTGACGTCCTCCTGGGGCGCCTCCGAGAACAATCGGCGGGCCAAGTACTACAAGCTGACCCCGAAGGGACGCCGACAGTTCGAGACGGAAGTCGGCGAATGGAAGCGCATCGCCACCGCGATCGCGTACGCCCTCCAGTCCAGCTGACCGGGGATGTCCATGTCCTTCTTCCGGAATCTCTTCAGCCGCGGCGCGGTCGAGCGTGAGCTCGACGAAGAGCTGCGGGCGTACATCGACCTGTTGACCGCCGAAAAGATCAAACTCGGGATGTCTCCCGACGCCGCGCGCCGTGCCGCGCACCTGGAGGCTGGTGGCGTGGAACAGATCAAGGAGGAGGTGCGCGACGTCCGCCGGGGAGCCCTCCTCGAGACGACGATGCAGGATGTGCGCTACGGGCTGCGCCTCCTGAGACGCTCCCCGGGCTTCGCGGTGCTCGCGATCGTGACGATCGGGCTCGGCATCGGCGCCAACAGCGCGATCTTCTCCGTGATCAACGGCGTCGTGCGCAAGCCGCTCGCCTATCCTGAGTCGCGGGAGCTGATGTTCATCACCAGCCAGTTCCGCAACATGAACTTCGACCGGTTCTGGGTGTCGCCACCGGAGTACTTCGAGTTCAAGGAGCGGACGAAAGCGTTCGCGCACGTCGGCGCGTACACGACCGGCGCCATGAACGTGAGCACCGACCAGCCGGAGCGCGTCGACGCCGCTTTCATCACGGCAAACATGTTCGACGTCCTCGGCGTCGCTCCGATTCGTGGCCAGCCGTTCGCGGCGGAGCACGACCTGCCGAACGCCGATCCCGTCGTGCTGGTCTCGTACGAATTCTGGCAGCGCGGCTTCGGCGGCGATCCGGCGATCATCGGGAAGCGCGTCGACATCCAGGGGCTCCAGCGCACCGTGCTCGGCGTCATGCCGCCGGAGTTCGACTTGCACGACGCCAGGGCGCAGCTGTGGGTGCCCCTCAGTCTCGATCCCAACAACCGGCAGAACCGCGGATCACATTTCCTGTACCTCGTCGGTCGCCTCGCGCCGGGCGTGTCCGAGCCGCAGGCTGAAGCGGAGCTGGGACGCCTGGTCACGGGCTGGGCCGCACAGGCCGGCGGACATGCGCCGAACGACTCGACGCACCGCATGAACATCGTGCCGCTGCAGGAGGACGTCATCGGCAACGTGACGCGGGCGCTCTGGGTCCTGCAGGGCGCCGTGCTCCTCGTGCTACTGATCGCGTGCGCGAACGTCGCGAACCTTCTCCTCGCCCGCGCCGAAACGCGTCACAAGGAATTTGCCGTGCGCACCGCCCTCGGCGCGGGCCGCGGCCGCATTCTGCGTCAGTTCATGGCCGAAGGCGTCGTGCTCTCGGTGCTCGGCGGCGTGCTGGGGCTGGCACTCGCATTTTGGGGGCTGCAGACGCTGCTCGCCGCCAATCCCGAGAGCATTCCGCGATCCGCGGAGATCTCGCTCGATCCAGCGGTGCTGGCGTTCACGTTCTTCGTCGCGGTTGGTACGGGTCTCGTCTTCGGGCTGGCACCACTGCTCCACATGAACGACAAGGCGGTCACCGCCGCCATCAAGGAGGGCGGTGCGCGTACGACGACGAACCTCGGACGCAACCGCGTGCGTCGGGCGCTGGTGACCGTGGAGATCGCGCTGGCGGTGATGCTGGTGATCGGCGCTGGTCTGCTGATCCGCAGCTTCGACAATCTCACCAGCGTCGATGCTGGCTTCGATCCCGCGAACCGTGTGACGTTCGGTCTCGTGCTGCCCGCAGCGGCGTATCCGGACTCCCAGCGTCGTGTTTCGTTCCACGCGGAGTTGAAGCGGAAGCTCGAGGCCATTCCCGGCGTGCAGCGCGCGTCCGCGATGCAGGGACTGCCGCCGTTCCGGCGCATCAACGCGAACGACACGGATTTCGAGGGCTACACGTTCGTGCCGGGCTCCAACGGTCCGATCCCGAACGTGGACTACTACCAGACCGTCACTGACGGCTACTTCGAGACGATGGGGATCGGTGTGAAGGACGGTCGCGTCTTCAATCAGGGCGACGCGGCTGGCGGTCCGGTGGTGGTCATCAACGAGGCGCTCGCCAGGCGGTTCTATCCCGATCAGAACCCCGTGGGAAAGCGCATCCGCCCGTCGTTCGGACCGAACACGCCCTGGTTCACCGTGATCGGTCTGGTGGAAGATGTGAAGCAGGGGGGTCTCTCGGAGCCCGCGGGAACGGAGTTGTACTTTTTCTACGATCAGGGACCGCGCCTCGTGGGGTTCGCGCCGACGCAGATGAACATCGTGCTGCAGTCCACGCGTCCGCTCGAGGCACTGGCATCCGGAATCCGTCGCGCCGTGCGCGAGATGGATCCCGCGCTGCCGATCGTGCAGCTGCGCACCATGGAGGACGTGATCGGCGCTTCAGTGACGCGGCAGCGCTTTCTGTCGCTGCTGCTGACCGTTTTCGCTGTCGTCGCGTTGACCCTCGCGGCGATCGGTACCTATGGTATCCTGTCGTACATGGTCACGGAGCGCGAGCGAGAGATTGGCATCCGGATGGCGCTCGGCGCGGGGCAGGGCCAGGTGCTCAATCTGGTGCTCGGCCAGGGGCTGGGCATCGCGATCATCGGCATCGTGCTCGGGATCGGCGGCGCATTCGTGCTGTCGCGCGTGACGTCCTCGCTCCTGTACGGCGTGTCGCCGTCAGACCCGCTGACCTACGGAACGGTGGCGGTCGTGATCGCGCTCGTCGCCACGGCCGCCTGTATCGTGCCCTCGCATCGCGCCACGAGAGTGGATCCGCTGGAGGCGATACGCGCTGAATGAGAGTTTCAACGGTTCAACGTTTCAACGTTTCAAAGTTTCAACGCGCGTCCGTTGAAACTCTGAAACGTTCATACGTTCAAACGCTTTACGGCTTGATCGGAAACGGCGCGTTCCGGATCACCTCACCCACCGTCTTGTAGCCGCCCGGAGGCGGAGGCTGGACGGCTGGCGTGGTGGTCGGACGCTTGGCAGTTGGCTCGTTGGACTCCGCGGTCCGGGTCGGCTGCGGAGTCTCGGCCTCGGGCGTCGGTGCCGGGCCGGAGACACGGCGCACGGGTGCGACGCGGGGCTGGGCAGGCGGCCGCTTTGACTCGATCGGCGAGACGACCTGCGTCCCTGGCGTATGAGGCGCTAGCTCGATGGTGCCCGCGGATGCTGCCCGCAGGTCGCGCTGCAGCGCCTCGTCCATGGGAGACGATTGACGCCCGCACGCGGCCGTGGCGATCAGCAGAACAGGAATGAGCTTGCGCATGGTTTCTGGTACACTGGACGCCCGACTGTGGTCCAGAGCCACGTGTGATATAGCGCACGAGATCGCCTACGTCACTCAGGTCCCACTCTTCTGTTCGATCCTGCCTTTTCCGTGTGATCAGATGTGCTCCGTTTGATCGCCGTCGCGAAGCACATCCAGGATGAGTAGCTCTGTCCAGCCGATCGGGGTGACACGATCCAGGGATCACGAGTTACTCTGTATACATCCCACCTCCGATGTCGCCGTGAACCTGTCCCGCCTCCTCGCAGCCCTGTTGTTCGTCGTTTCTCCCCTGTCCGCCCAGGACGCTCGCATGCCAGCGCTGGCTATGGGAGACCACTTCCTCGAAGCCGGTGCCGGCTTCTCCTGGTTCTCTCCGCGCGGCGGCAACTGGGGAAAGATCACCAATCGCCGCGTCTACCTCACCGGCCTGCGCAACGAGTGGGTGCTGGGCGCGCGCGGCAGACTGGCATGGTCGTATCTGTTCGAGTGGGTCCCCCTCGCCGTCGTGGAGCGCACGATTCCGGGACAGACGCTGCACTGCGATCCGACCGGCACCAGCGGCGTCTGTGAAGTGGATCGTTCGGCCCGGGTGGCCGTCGGAACGGGCGCGGCACCCCTCGGCGTCAAGCTGTACGTGAACAACGGCGGCAGCGCGCGCTTCTTCGGAAGCTTTTCAGGCGGCATGATCGCGTTCACGAGCGACGTGCCCGTGTACTCATCGCGCAAGCTCAACTTCATGTTCGACTACGGAGGCGGCGTCGACGTAGTGGGCCGTGACGGTCGCGCGTTCACCATAGGATATCGGTTTCACCACATCTCGAACGCGGGCTCGGGACGCGTGAATCCTGGGCTGGACGCCAACGTGATCTATGTGGGGTTGAGAAAACGGCGCTGAAGGAGTACGGGCAAGTCGTGGGACGACCTTATTCGCGACCACGATCGAGGTCAGCTACACGGGTGGCGAACTGCGTCTCACGGTGCCAGGTCAGCCAGTCTACACC
>JBOHTL010000416.1:0-3286 GCA_050733735.1 Gemmatimonadaceae bacterium | reverse complement strand
CGCTCATCCTCGCCGGCGTGCCTGTTCGACTGGCGTTCCGGAATCGCGACCACGCTCCACAGGCACCGATTCCCGGAGGCACCGAGGTGATGGCCGCTCCCTGATTCGTTTCGTACATTGGCGACGTCATGCCCGTCATCGGTGTCGACCTGGGTGGAACGAAGCTCGCGGGCGCGGCGTTCAGCGACGACGGCGGGATTCTGAATCGCCACACCACGGCGGTGCGGGGAAAGGCCGGCCAGGACGTCGCGACGCTCGTGATCGAACAGGTGCGCGCGCTGCGCTCCGGTCCTGCGCAAAACGCCTCGGCGGTTGGTGTTTCGGTTCCCGGCATCTACCACGCCGACCACGGCACGGTGTGGGCACCCAACATCCCGGGCTGGGACGACTTCCCGCTCCGTGAAACGCTGGAACGCGCGTTCCCCGAGATGCGCGTCGTCATCGACAGTGATCGCGCGGCGTACATCATGGGCGAGACCTGGCGCGGGGCGGCGAAGGGCGCGAAGAACGCCATCTTCCTCGCCGTCGGCACCGGAATCGGCGCGGGCATCCTGGTGAACGGCGCCATTTTGCGCGGTCACGGTGACATCGGCGGCGCCATCGGATGGCTCGCGCTGCAACGGCCATATATCAAGAAGTGGGACGCCTGCGGCTGCTTCGAGTATCAGGCGTCGGGACCGGGCCTCGTGCGCATCGCCAACGACCTGCTCGCGGAGGACAGGTCGTACTCGGGAGAACTCCGCCGCGAGGCCGGACGCGAGATCACAACGGCCGAGCTCTTCGCGGCGCACAGTCGCGGCGACGCGCTTGCCACGCGAGTCATTGACAACGCCGTCGAGCTGTGGGGGATGACCGCAGCCAACCTGGTGAGCCTCTTCAACCCCGAGACGCTGATCTTCGGCGGCGGAGTGTTCGGCCCGGCGACCTCGCTGCTCGATCGCATCCGTTCAGAAGCCGAGCACTGGGCGCAGCCGATTGCCATCAGGCAGGTCACCTTCGCCGCCAGCATCCTGGGCGGCGACGCGGGACTCTATGGCGCGGGTGCGCTCGCGATGCAAAGCCCAGCACCCAGCCTTGGTTCGGCTGCCTCCCCCTCCATCGTCTGATCACATGCACTCGAAGCGCGTGTTTGCCATTGCCTGCATGGGGATGCTCTCCTTTGGCGTCGTGCTCACCACACTCGGCGCGCTGCTCCCCGGTGTGGTAACGCAGTACCAGGTGAGCATGGCGCAGGCAGGATCGCTCTTCCTGCTGATGACCTTCGGCATCCTGGCCGGCTCGCTCGTATTTGGCCCGATCGTAGACCGGCGCGGGTACAAGGGCATGATGCTCTTCGCGCTGGTCGCGATCGTCATCGGACTGCAGGCGATTGCCTTTGCGCCGAGCTTCGCCTGGCTACGCGCCGCGGTGCTTTTCATTGGGTTCGGAGGCGGGATAGTCAATGGAGGGGCCAACGCACTCGTCGCGGACATCAGCAGCGATCAGCGCGGCGCCGGACTCGCCCTGCTGGGTGTCTTCTTCGGTATCGGCGCGGCGGGGATGCCCTTCGCGCTCTGGCTGCTCGACGATACGTTCTCGCGCGCGGCGATTCTCGCCTCGATCGGCGTGCTGCTGCTCGTTCCGGTCGTCCTGACCCTCACGACGTTGTTCCCATCCGCGAAGCAGACACGGGGCTTCCCACTCGCTCAGGCGCGCGGCCTGCTCGGCGATCGCGTGCTGCTGCTCATGGGACTGATGCTGTTTCTCGAAAGCGGGATGGAGATCACCGTCGGCGGCTGGACGACTTCATACTTCATCAACGAGCTTGGGATCGCGGAAGCGACCGCTACGATCTACCTCTCACTCTACTGGCTTGGGATGATGCTTGCTCGACTCACGCTCGGCGTCATGCTCCGGCGCGCGTCGGCAGCGATGGTGCTCCTGGCGTGCATCGGGATCGCGCTGGCGGGAAGCCTGCTGCTCGTCTCCACGTCCAGTGTCGTCGCCGCATCGGTTGCCGTATTTCTGCTTGGGGTCGGCTTCGCGGCGGGCTTCCCGGTCATCCTGGGACTCGTCGGAGACCGGCATCCGCAGCTTTCCGGAACGGCGTTCAGCCTCGTCATCGTCATGGCGCTCGTGGGTGGGATGACCCTGCCATATGTCACGGGCGTGCTCGGCGGCAGCTATGGCTTGCGCGGGTCGTTCCTTATTGTGCCTCTGGCGCTTGTGCTGATGGCGACACTGCTCGGTATCGTCTCGAGGCGCCTGGCGCCAGCAGCGTCGGCCGCGCCAGCCGGGGGCGCATCAACATCCTGACCTACGCAAACTCGTAAACACCATTCAATGCTCGCCAAACAGTGGCTCGCGAACACGCGGGCTGTGATGGATCGCATCGAAGCCACTCAGCTCGACAACGTCAAACGCGCGGCTGCGATCATGGCCGACTCCATCGCCGTCGAGCGATGGGTACACACCTTCGGCTGTGGCCACGCGACGATTCCGGTGGAGGAGATGTACCCGCGCATCGGAGGGTTCGTCGGCTTCCATCCGATCGTGGAGCTGCCGCTGACTTTCTTCACGCGGATCACGGGCGAGATGGGGATTCACCAGTTTCTCTTCCTCGAGCGCGCGCCGGGTTACGGCGACGCGATCATGAAGAGCTATACGTTCGACACGCGCGACACGATCTGGATCTTCTCCCATACCGGGATCAATCCGGTGAACATCGACATCGCGCTACGCTCGAAGGAGCTCGGGATGCGCGTCGTCGTCGCCGGCTCGGCAGAGGAAGCGAGGAACAGCAAGCCGCGGCACTCGTCGGGAAAGCGGCTGTTCGACCTTGCCGACGTGATCATCGACACCTGCGTCCCGGCTGGGGACTCCTCGGTGACGCTGAAGAATCACGGCGACAAGGTGGGGCCCGTCTCCACGATGGCATTCGTGACGGTGGTGTGGATGACCATCACCACCGTCGCCGAGCTGCTCGCTGATCGCGGCGTGAAGCTGCACATTCATCCGTCGCACAATGTCCCCGGCGATACGACCGCGCACGACCGGCTCGACGCCGCTCTCAAGGAGTACAAACGCCGAGTAGCTGGCGTCTAACGGGATTCGCCGCCGGTCTCATTGGCGCAAACTCATGGAGGCGTGATGAACGGCGCTCCGCCCTGCTGGTCCTCCTGCCGCGGCTGCCGGACGCGGGGCGGCCGCCCGTAATTGAGCTGGAAGGCCAGCCATACCATCCGGTTTCCAAAATCGCGCTCGGTGATCTGGAAGACGTTGTCATTGCCGGCGGTGACCCGGAAAC
>JBOHTL010000415.1:0-4736 GCA_050733735.1 Gemmatimonadaceae bacterium | reverse complement strand
ATCGTCGGCCTCGCGACAGACGCGGGCACGCGTACGTCGCACGTCGCGATCCTCGCGCGTTCGCTTGGCCTGCCCGCCGTTGTCGGATTGCGAAAGGCCACGGAGGAGCTTCGCGGCACCGAGCGCGTGATTCTCGACGGCTCGACGGGCCTCCTCATCATCAACCCGAGCCACGAGGACATCGAGCAGTATCGCGTCCGCGCGCGCGAAGAGGAGATCGCCGAAGCGGAGCTCGGACGTCTGGCATCGCTGGAGTCGGTGACGACCGATGGCGTTCACATCACGCTGCGCGCGAACGTGGATCTCCCTGAGGAAGCGGAATTCGCCGCGACGACCGGCGCGGAGGGCGTCGGGCTGATGCGCACCGAGTTCCTGGTCGTGAGCCGCGCGACGATGCCCGACGAGGAGGAGCAGTATCTCGCGTACTGCCGCGTCATCGAAGCGTTCGCGGGGAAGCCGGTCGTGATCCGGACGTTCGACGTAGGGGGCGACAAGCTTCCCGTCGGCGGATATCCGACCGAGGCCAATCCCTATCTGGGCTGGCGCGCGATCCGGATGTGCCTCGATCAGCCAGAGCTGTTCAAGACGCAGCTCCGCGCGCTGCTGCGTGCCGCCAACCATGGCGACGTGCGCATCATGCTGCCTCTCGTCGTGACCATCGCTGAAGTCCGCGCCGCTCGCGCGCTGCTCAACGAGGCCCGCGACGAGTTGCGTGACCGCGGCGTCCCGTTCAAGGAGTACATTCCGCTCGGCGTGATGATCGAGACGCCCGCGGCGGCGATCGCCGCCGACACGTTCGTGAAGGACAAGGAGACGGCGTTCTTCAGCATCGGCACGAACGATCTGGTGCAGTACACGCTGGCCGTGGACCGCGGGAACGCCAACCTCGCGCAGCGGTTTACGGCGCTGCACCCCGCCGTGCTGCGGCTGATCCGCAACACCGTCGAAGTGGGCGCGCGTGCCGGACTCGAAGTGGCGGTCTGCGGTGAGATGGCGTCGCAGCCGCTGATGTCGTTCGCGCTGCTCGGACTGGGGGTGCGCGAATTGAGCGTGAATCCCAGATCTGTGCCCCTGGTGAAGCGCGTGATGCGCTGTGTCTCGGCGTCCGACGCGCGCGCGGCGGCGGAACAGGCTCTCGCGGCCGGCACCGCGGAAGAGTCCGAGGCGATCCTGGCAGCGGCGCTGAGAACGGCGCTGGGGGACAGTGCGCGCATGACCGTGTAGCTTCCGGCCATGTACGACCGACATCTTTTCACGTCCGAATCCGTCACCGAGGGCCACCCCGACAAGGTGGCCGACGCGATCTCGGATTCCATCCTCGACGCCATCATCGCCGACGATCCGACGGCGCGCGTTGCCTGTGAAACGCTGGTCACGACGGGTCTCGCCTGCGTTGCCGGCGAGATCACGACGTCCACCTACGTCGACATTCCCGACATCGTGCGTTCGACGATCCGCGACATCGGGTACACCGACGCGACCTACGGATTCGACTTTCACACCTGCGCGGTGATCAGCACGATCGGGCGGCAGTCGCCCGACATCGCGATGGGGGTGGACACCGGCGGCGCCGGCGATCAGGGGATGATGTTCGGGTACGCGACCGACGAGACCGACGAGCTCATGCCGCTGCCGATCCTGCTCGCGCACCGTCTCACGCGTTCGCTGGCGGACAAGCGCAAGAGCGGTGATCTCGAGTGGCTTCGCCCGGACGGCAAGTCACAGGTGAGCATCTGGTACGAGGATTTCCGGCCCGTCGCCGTGGATACGGTCGTCATCTCGACGCAGCACCACGAAGGGATGACGGCCCGCAAGATCCGCAACGCGATCATCGACGAGGTCATCGAGCCCATCATCCCGGCGGATCTCCGGAACGGGAAGATCAGGTATCACATCAATCCCACGGGGCGCTTCGTCGTCGGCGGACCGCAGGGCGACGCCGGTCTGACCGGGCGGAAGATCATCGTCGATACCTATGGCGGGATGGGACGCCATGGTGGCGGCGCTTTCAGCGGGAAGGATCCGTCGAAGGTCGATCGCTCGGCGTGCTACGCCGCTCGCTGGGTGGCGAAGAACATCGTCGCGTCGAAGCTCGCGCGCCGATGCGAGGTGCAGTTGGCATACGCGATCGGTGTTGCAGAGCCCGTGTCGGTCATGGTGGACACGTTTGGAACCTCGGTCGTTCCGGAGCGAAAACTGATGGACGCTGTCCGCGAAGTCTTCGATTTGACCCCTCGCGGCATCATCAAGGCGCTGGACCTGCGCAAACCCATCTACCGCCCGACTGCGGCCTACGGCCATTTTGGAAGGACACCGGAGCGGGTCGGCCGGGGTAAGAATGGTGCGACGCTCTTCACGTGGGAGCGCACGGACCGGGCCGCTGCACTCAAGCGCGCCATCAGCTGACGGCGGAGACGATGATCGAAGTTGTGGTATCACGATTGGGACTCGACAGCTCGACCCAGTCGTATGTCGTGATTCTTCAGGAGAAGGGCGGCGACCGTCTGCTGCCCATCTGGATCGGTCAGCCCGAGGCCGAGTCGATCGTGATGCAGATGCATCAGATCAAGCGGCCGCGCCCGCTGACCCACGATCTCTGCAAGAGCATCATCGTCGGACTTGGCGGAGCACTGCAGAAAGTCCACATCACGCGCGTGGAGAAGAACACCTACTTCGCCGAACTGCACATCGCGCGCAATGGCGACGTCGTGCAGGTGGACGCACGTCCGTCGGACAGCATCGCGATCGCTCTGCGGCTGTCCGCGCCCATCTTCGCGTCCGAGACACTGCTCAGCGAAGTGCAGATCGAGGAGAGCGAGCCCTACGAAGCGGAGAAGATCCAGGATGCGTCGGAGCTGAGCGCGGAGCAGCTGAAGGAGTATCTCGAGCGGCTCCGGCCCGAGGACTTCGGGAAGTTCAACTTGTAGTTCACGCAGCGGCGCGTCGCTGGGGTCGCTGCAGGACGAGTTTCCGCGTTTTCTGGTCTCGGATAGGGCGGTAACACCGGATGAGGGCGGATGTGCGTAACTGCTGACTGATTGGTGAACGGCGTAACCCCATTACAGATCCGGCAGTTTCCGAAGTTCCAGTCCTGATCCGAGATCCCCCCGTTGAACCGTCCAGACATCGGCGCCAGTCGAGCACTCACCATCCTGTGCGTGGTCGTGCTCGGCCTCCCCAACGCCACGCATGCCCAGGCGCGGTTGGCGGAGGGACGCCTGCTCCGCGCGACGGAATCCGGCCGCCCGGCGCCGGTGGCGGGCGAGTACATCGTTCTCCATCGCGTTGGCACCGATCGCGCGGCGCCGCTCGATTCCGTGAGATCGGGCGCCGATGGACGTTTCCGCTTTCGCTATCAGCGGACGGGCGACCCGCAGGCGTTGTATTTCGTCTCGGCGCGGTACGAGGGGATCGCGTATTTCTCGCCGCCCCTGCGCGCGGACACGGTGCGCGGCGAGGACGCCGACATCATCGTGTACGCGACGACCAGCGACACGAGCACGCTCCGCACGCAGGGCAGACATCTCGTCGTGTCGGCGCCGCGCGGATCCGATCGCGAGATCGCCGAGGTGTTCGAGCTCGAGAACTCCGGGTTCCGCACCATCATCGCGCGGGATTCGACCAATCCGCTCTGGTCCATCGGACTGCCGGACGCAGCGCGGAATCCTTCTGTCGCGCCAGGCGACGTTGCCGCAGCCGCGATCGTGTTTCGCGACGGCCGCGCCGAGCTGTACGCTCCGATCTCACCCGGCGTGCGCCAGTTCGTCGTCACTTACCAGCTGCCGATCGCGACGACGGCCCTGTCGATTCCGACGGAGCGTGAGCTCGCGGTGCTGGAGGTGCTTCTCGAAGAACCGCGCGCCACCGTCGAGGGCGCCGGACTGCGTGAGGTCGCGCCGGCGCCAATCGAGGATCGGCAGTTTCACCGTTTTCTCGCGCAGGACGCTCCGGCACATGCCGTCGTTCGCGTGACCGTGCCCGCGCCCGTGTCGCAGAACCGCTCGGTCGTGCGGATGCTGGGCCTTGCCGTGGCCCTGATCATGATCGCGGCGCTCGCGACCTGGCTGCTGCGGCGGCGCCGCGCGACACCCGTGTTTGCGAGTGGTGGTGCGCCTCCCGCCGTCGCTCAGTCACAAGTCGACCGGCTCATCGCGGACCTGGCGACGCTCGATGCGCGCTTCGAGCGCGAGCAGACTCCTTCCGCGGACATGCGAGGGGCGTACGAGCGCGATCGCGCGGATCTCAAGGCGCGCATTGCCGCCGCGCTTGCCGAGGAGGAGCAGCGCTCCTAGATTCGCGATTACAATTTGACGCGAGTGGGGGACACGGAAACCGGTGCAATGCCGGTGCGGCCCCGCCACTGTAACGGGCATCAAGCATTTCGCTCACACAGCCACTGATCACGCGGTGATCGGGAAGGCGAGCGAAAGCCCGGAGCCAGGAGACGACCTCCGCTCGCGCCACGACTGATCCTCGGGGGAGGACGCAGTGGCAATCGCGTGGACGTCGCGCGCGAGCGCTTTGCCTCTCTCGATCATTTTCGGGGAGGCATTTTTGTTCTTGCCAGTTCGCGCAACGGCCTGGTGGAACCACGGAGGACACAGAGGAGTACGGAGGGCCTTCAATGCAGGTCTCCTCAGTGTGCTCTGTGTCCTCTGTGGTTCGACCTGTTCCGACGAGCCGAAGTCTCGAGGGCAGCAGGCGGTATCAGCGATCGTGGACGATTTCGGGGACAC
>JBOHTL010000414.1:0-13763 GCA_050733735.1 Gemmatimonadaceae bacterium | reverse complement strand
AGAACGACCTGGTTCCGCTCGCGCGCGAGCTGGCTCCCGACGCCGCGATACTCAGTCCGCGCGGCAAGGTGCTGGAGCGCGGCATGCCGCGGTTCTTTCGCCGACTCGCCGAGGGCGTGTTCGATCTCGAGGATCTCGCGCAACGAACGGACGAGCTTGCGCATTTCGTCGACGACGCGGCCACGGTCTACGGATTCGATCGCGCGCGCGTCATCGCTCTCGGCTTCTCCAACGGCGCCAACATCGCCGCGAGCATGCTGCTCCGGCTCGGCGCCGTACTACACGGCGCTCTCCTTCTCAGCCCGATGCTTCCCTTCGAGCCGGAAAAGCAGCCGGATCTCTCGACGGTGAGCGTCTTCATCGGCGCGGGATCGGCGGACACGATCATTCCACCGACACAGGCACGACGTCTCGTGGATGTCCTCCGCGCTGCCGGCGCGGACGTCACCGACTACTGGCATCCCGGTGGCCACACGATCACGCACGAAGAGTTGCGCGCGGCGCGAACGTGGTTGGGGAAGTTCGACCAAGGCTAGTAGCGCTTCGCGCCAACTGGAGCGTTCTCAACCAGGCGCCGCTCCGTCCTGTGCGCGCTGCTCCGCCGGATGCGGCTGCTCGACCCGCTCTTCGAGGTTGAGCGCCGTGGTGACGAGCGCGACGTGTGAAAATGCCTGCGGGAAGTTCCCGAGGAAGCGCCGTTGCACCGGGTCGTACTCCTCGGAGAGCAGCCCCACGTCGTTGCGCAGCGCGACCAGCCGCTCGAACAGCGCTCTTGCTTCCGCCTGGCGATTCGAGACGATGTACGCGTCGGCGAGCCAGAAGCTGCAGGCGAGAAACGCGCCTTCTCCTGGAGGCAGCCCGTCGTCGCTCGACTCGGTGTCGTAGCGCAGGACGAGGCCGTCGACGACGAGCCGGCGCTCGATGCAGCTGATGGTGTTGCGCACGCGCTCGTCGGTCGGCGGCAGGAAACCGACCAGCGGGATGAGGAGCAGACTGGCGTCGAGATGTGGCGACCCGTACGCCTGCGTGAAGCAGCTTTGCTTCGCGTCATAGCCGCGGAGACACACTTCGTCGTGGATCTGTTGCCGGACGGAGCGCCAGTGGTCGACCGGACCCTTGAGGCCGAACTTCTCCACCCCCTTGATCGCGCGGTCTAGTGCGACCCACGCCATCACCTTCGAGTAGGTGAAGTGTTCCGGTCCCGCGCGCGATTCCCACAGGCCCTGGTCGGGCGTGCCCCACACACTCTCGACGTGACGCGCCAACGCGCGCTGCAGCTGCCACCCTTCTTCGGTCTCGGCGATCCCGCCGAGCCTGGCCTGGTGCAGCGCGTCGAGCACCTCGCCGTAGACGTCGAGCTGGAACTGCGCGTGCGCCGCGTTGCCGATACGGACCGGACGCGAGCCCGCGAAACCCGGCAGCCAGGGCACCTCCCACTCGAGGAGATGCCGCTCGCCGGACAATCCGTACATGATCTGCGCCTGACCGGGGCTCCCGGCGGCGGCGCGCACCAGCCAGTCCCGCCACGCTGCCGCTTCGTCGAAGTAGCCGGCGTCCATCAACGCGAGCAGGGTGAGCGTCGCGTCGCGCAGCCAGCAGAAGCGATAGTCCCAGTTGCGCGTGCTGCCGATGGACTCGGGGAGCGAGGTGGTCGGGGCCGCGACGATGCCTCCCGTCGGATGGTACGTGAGCGCCTTGAGCGTGAGCAGTGATCGCTGCACCGGCTCGCGCCATTCGCCGCGGTACGAGCAGCGAGCGCCCCATTCCTTCCAGAAGCGCGCCGTGGCTTGCAGAGCGTCTGCCGGATCCACGGCGGGCGGCGGCGGTTCGTGCGACGGGCCCCAGGTGAGCACGAATGAAGCCGACTGACCTTCCTCGAGCGCAAACTCGCCGACCGTGGTGAGGCCGCTGCCGTGCAGCGGGACGTCGGTGCGCAGCGACACCATGTCGGGTCCGGCAATGGCGCGGTGCCCGCCGTCGAGGCGCGTGACCCACGGGACGATGGAGCCATACGAGAACCGCAGGATGATCTCCGTCGCCATCTCCACTCGGCCGCGCACGGCGGTCACGATGCGGACCACATCGGAGTTCCGGCCGCGAATGGGCATGAAGTCGCGCAGCACCACCATGCCGGTGTCGGTCTCGAACGTTGTCTCGAGAATGAGACTGCCGTCCGCGTAGCGGCGCGTGACGCGCGCATTGGGGTCGCGCGGCGCGATGATCCAGCGGCCGTTCTCCTTGGTCCCCAGCAGCGCGGCGAAACACGCCGGCGAGTCGAAGCGCGGCCACGCCAGCCAATCGATCGAACCCGACGTCGAGACCAGCGCCGCGGTCTCGCAGTCGCCGATCAGGGCGTAGTCTTCAATTCGTGTCGGAGGGCTGTCATACATGCGGACACGGTCGCGGGGAAGAAGGGGAAAGGGAAGAGGGAACTCTGTGAAAAATGGGCCAGGAGATCGAGAAGGTGATCAGCGCTTCCCCACTTCTCCCAGTCCCTCGCGCTCGAGCTCCAGCTCCGCCTCGAGGCTCGCGCGATCTCGGCCCATGCTCGCCACGGCCAGCGCCCGTCCCGCGGACAGGTAGGTCACGGTGCAGTCCATCGCGTCCACGCTTCCGTCGATGCGGATGTCATCCCACCGCTCCGCGTGGCCGACGTAGTTGATGGTCGCGTCGTAGTGCACGCTCCAGAAGAATGGCACGTCGGCGAATGGCGTTCGCGCGCCAATCATGTTGAGCGCTGCGGTCTGACCCTGCCGCTGAGCCACCACCCAGTGCTCCACGCGAATGCGATGGCCGGTGCGCGGATCGGGATATCGCGCGATGTCTCCGGCGGCAAAGATCAGCGGATCACTCGTGCGGAGCTCCTCGTCGACGATCACGCCGCGTTCCATCTCCAGTCCCGCCTCCTCGGCCAGCGCGACGTTCGGGCGCACGCCGATGCCGGCGACGATCAACTCAGCCGGGATGCGCTGTCCGTCGTCGAGTCCCACGCCCGCTTCGTCGCACAGCGCCACGGTGCGGCGGAGATGAAAGACGACGCCCTTGCTCTCGTGCTTCTTCTGAATGAAGTCGCCGATCTCGCGACCCAGCACTCGCTCGAGCGGTCGCTCGTCGGGGGCAACGATATGCACGTCCAGGCCCCGCGCGCGCAGCGACGCGGCGACCTCGAGGCCGATGAAGCTCGCGCCGATCACCACCGCGCTCTTCGTCCCGGCGCTGGCGGCGATGATCTCGCGACTGTCCGCAAGCGTTCGCAGGTAGTGCACGCGTCCATGAGTCACCGTGTCGGGCAGCCGGACGGGCGACGCGCCGGTCGCAAGCAGCAGCGCGTCGTAGGGGCGTTCGCTTCCATCCTGCAGCACCACGCGGCGCGCGGCGCGGTCGATCCGGGTCACCCGTTGGCCGAGCACGAGATCGACATCGAGCTTCTCATAGAAATCGGGGGCGCGCAGCGGAATCCATTCCTCGGGCGCATTCCCGGCGAGATAGTCCTTGGACAGGTTCGGCCGGTCGGCCGGCGGCGCGGTGTCGGCGCTGATGACGCTCAGCGGTCCCGTGTGACCCTGTCTGCGAAGCATGTCCGCGGCGGCATCGCCCGCGGCGCCGGCGCCGATGATGATGATGCGCTGAGTCAGCCGAGATGGATCGACGCCACCAACACGCGGCGGACTGGCAGCGTCGATCTCGTCGAGTACCCGTACCGTGTCGCCCTGGCGCTCGACATTCCAGCGGGTGAGTGCGCGCAGGGCCGGCGCCTTCACCGCGGTGCCGGTTCGCAGGTCGAAGCAGGCATGATGCCACGGACAGCGCACTGTGTCGCCGACCAACAGACCGTCCGAGAGCGGCGCGCCGTAATGCGTGCAGCTGTCGGCAACGGCGAACACCTCGCTGCCACGTCGCGCCAGCAGAACCGCCTGACCATGCGCGTGCCCACGCAGCAGGCCGCCGTCGGAAAGATCCGACAGCGGCACGCCCTGCGCGAGGTCAGGACCGGTCAACTGAACTTCGTTACTCACTCGCGATCTTCTTTGCGAGATGTTCGGCCATGACGCGATGCGCCTCGAATGCGGGGGCCAGGCTGGTCACGAAATCCTTGAGCTCCTGATTCTGGATCGCGGGCAGCAGGGTCGTCTTGACGGCCTGGATGACCGCGGCGTGAAAGGCTTCCTCGTGCTGGAGAAACGCCCTGTCGAATTCTGCACCACGCAACGCGCTCAGTCGAGCCATCGCGGCCTGATGATCCTTCAGCATCGTGTTGTCGGACGGAAGCTTGGGCGTGACGCCGAGCTTCTTCGCAAGATCGCGGCCCTTCTGCCGCACTTCCGTGTGCACCTGCGAGAGCATGATGCCGTAGTCCTTCACTTCCTTGCTCTGCGCCCGTTCCGCACCGAGCTTGCCGGTCTCGATATCCGCGGTGTTCGCCAGGTCGAAGATGGCGACGATCGCGGCGTCGTCGAGCGCGACCGCTGGGCGGGGGCCTTCCGCGCGGGCACTGGCCCGACTCGCGACCGCAGCAGTGAACACGAATGCAGTAAACAGAGCAATACCCGCGGCAACAGCGGTCTTTCGCATAGTCTCTTCTCCGGGTGTAACGGTTTGGACACTCGATGTCGACCGAGAGATATGCGATGCCACGGAATATGTCAATAGGGAATTGGACTTATTGTGTTTTTTGCCATTCGGTACTATAGTTCAGTCCATGAGTACGCCGCTGAGTGCCCGATTTCTGGAAACCACGCGGGGCCGGATTCTCACGCTGCTGCGGATGCGTCCGCACACGGTGGAAGAGCTGCGCGCGGAGCTGCAGCTGACGGACAATGCCGTCCGGCCGCACCTGGTGGCGCTGGAACGGGACGGTTTGATCCGTCAGGCGGGCGTCCGAAAGGGAGAAGGCGCCGGAAAGCCGGCCGCGCTGTACGAGATGACTGCCGAGGCGGAGACGCTGTTGTCGCGGGCGTACGCGCCGGTGCTTGCGGCGCTGCTCGAGGTTCTGGCGGAGGAGTTGCCGACCCGCGAAGCGAAGAAAGTGCTTCGGACCACGGGCAAGCGGCTCGCCGAGAGTGTGGGCGGGCGGGCGTCGGGCGATCTGCAGGCGCGGGCACGTGCCGCAGCAGCCGTTCTGACCGCGCTCGGCGGTGAGGTAACGGTCGAGGAGCATCGCGGCGCGGCCACGCTGCGTGGTGTTGCCTGTCCGCTCGCGATGGCCGTTTCGCGCAACCCGCACGTCTGTCACGCCATCGAGACGCTGGTCGGAGAGGTTGCAGGCGCGGAGGCCACGGAGTGCTGCGATCGCAGCGGGAAGCCTCGCTGCTGCTTTGATCTGCGCTCGGCCTAGGCGGGCCGCTCCAGCCGGACGGGTGTGGTCCGGCCCGCGATGGGCTGAGGCAG
Organism: Gemmatimonadaceae bacterium; assembly: GCA_050733735.1. Taxonomy (GTDB): domain Bacteria; phylum Gemmatimonadota; class Gemmatimonadetes; order Gemmatimonadales; family Gemmatimonadaceae; genus DASPMP01. Next base: position 8,375 of record JBOHTL010000414.1, on the reverse strand, counting down.
ATTCAACACCGTGAGGAGGAAGAGGCCACCCTCACCAGACGCCACGGAGTGCGAAACGCCTCCCTCGAGCGACATGAGCATCCCGGCGCCGAGCGTGTGGCGGCGCCCCTGGACGTAGAGCTCGATGCAGCCGTCGAGGACGTGGATCGTGATCGGACCTTCGGCCGTATGTTCGCTCACTTCACCGCCTTCCCGGATGGCCACGAGCACGACATGCAAATGCGGCGTCCGAATCAGTGTTCTCGCGGCGCGGTGGCGCGCCGTCTCCAGATGCCGCCGGACGGTCTGGATTTCCTGCGCGAGCCAGACGGACACAGGGCGGCCGCTGACTGCGTCGTGGACGAGCGTCATGACTATCGTTCCTCTTCGGCTTCGTGGAGCCGGGTCGCGAGTGGATACCGGCGGGACAGCAGCGCGAACGCCACCGACAGCCCCACCAGGCTGCCGCCGAAGATTCGAATCCAGGCGAGATTTCCGAGGCCGGCCTGGCCGAGCATGACGGTGACCATCGCGAACGCAACTTCGAGCATGACGAGTCCGAAGATCACGGCGATGATCAGACTGGGAGCACTTCGCGCTCCCCGGATCCCGCCGACCAGCACGATGCCGTACAGGATGTTCAGCGCATAATGGATCAGCGTGACCACCACGACGTTGCCAAGCAGCTCGAAGGTGCGAAATGGCTCGCCCGCGACGAGGTCGACGGCGAGTATCCACAGCCAGATGCACGTCGCCACCATTGCGCCGAGCCAGGCGCCCTCGCGCGTGGTGCTTTGCTCTGCGTGGACCGCGGTGGGAGGGGGAGGAGGGGGCAGTGCCGTGTGCTCCATGATCGCATCTCCATGAAAAGGCCGTCGCACACATGGATACTGCCAAACGCGTCGCGGACCAATGAAGCGTTTGTACCATCGCGTGCGACGCGCGTCCCGTTGTTGTTCTCCTGCTGATGCTCGAGTCCGAGTTGTTCGCGCTGCTCGAGAATACGGCAGATGCCGCATACAGCGTCACCGCAGGCGGCGTCGTGCGTTCGTGGAACGCGGCGGCGGAGCGTCTCTTCGGGCATCCGGCGCGGAGCGTCCTTGGCAGGGACATCAACGCCGTTCTCGACGCGCGCGACGATCTCGGCACGCGGGCGCTGGCCGGCGGAACGGCCGCGGCCACGCGTCCGACGCAGCGCAGCCTCTCGGGGAAGAGCATCACGCACTTCGATCTCGAGGTACGCACGCGGTCGGGAGAGCGCATCTGGATCAACGTCTCGACGATCGTGTACGATGACCCGAGGACGAGGGAGCGGCTCTTCGTTCGTCTCGCGCGCGACATCACCGTCCGCCGGCAGCGCGAGCAGGTCAGCGCTCAATTGCTCCAGGCGGCGCGCGAGGTCGTCTCCCTGGCGGAGGTGCCGCCGGACGCTGCTCCCGTGGAAACGCTGACGGAGCAGGAGCGGCGCATTCTCCGGCTCTTCGCGCAGGGCCGCAACCCGGCGACGATCATCCGTCGTCTCGACATCTCGGCGCAGACCTTGCGCAACCATCTGCACCATATCAATCGAAAGCTCCGCACGCACAGCCGCCTCGAGGCGGTGACGCACGCGTTGCAGCGCGGACTGCTCGATTGAGCACGTTGCGCCCGCGTCGGCTTGAAGAAACCGTCGAATGTGTTAATTTTCCTGCAGACGTAGCGCACCGATGACGAGCATCGGCCGGCGCGACGGTCATTCCCCGGAACCTCCGAGATGACTCACACCGTACGTTCGCGCACAGAGTCGACAGAGATCGCCAGGTCGTGGACCGGGCGGTCGGCGCTGTCGCATGCGACGGACAGCGCGGTGACGCATCTCGCGGCCTCCGGAACATTTCGGACCCGTGTGTCCGAAATGCGCGATGCAGCGCCCGGCACGCGGGCGCGCAGCAGCGAGCGCAGACGTCGCGTAGCGGAAGCCGCTACGCCTCACGGCCACTCAGCCGGCGGATAGTCACACCCGACTCCGCACGCTGACTCGCCCCACCTGCGCTCGATGGCCAGGTGGGGCGATTTCTTTTTCCCGTGCACCTCATGGAGGGCGCCGTTATGAACAACACCGTACTGCGTCAGCGCCGGTCGCTGACCAAATCACAGGTTCACGAGCTCAGGGCGGAGCTGGTGCGTGAGAGTGGGCGCTTCGGGTTCGACGATCCGCGCGCCCATGTCTTCGGGGACGCGCTGCGTCGCATCGAGCATGGCACGTACGGCTACTGCCTCACGTGCGGCAACACCATTCCGTTCGACCGGCTCTCCGTGATGCCCGAGACGCTGTACTGCGTCACCTGTTGCGGAACCCGCTCCTGACCATCAGAAAGTCCTCATTCAACCTGGAGACACCATGACCACTCTCATTCCGAATCACCTTCCGGAGCCGCCTCCGGCGCGACAGCACGATTTTCAGCTCGATCTTCTCGACGGAGATCGACGTGTCGGCTGGATCACGCCCGATACGATCGGCTTCGTCGGGTTCGCACATGAAACCGAAGCCGCGCACGCCGCATGGGTCGCCTATCGGGTGCTCGCGCGCCGTCAGGCGCGGCGCGCCGGCCGCCGGCCGGTGCCCATCGACACCGAGCCATTGCGGCTCGTCACCGAAAGCGCAGGAAGAATCATCTATGGAAGCCGCGACAGAGTCGCGAAGCTGATCGAAGGCAACGCCACCCCCACGCCGCACGGGTTTGGCTTCGAGCTGCAGCTCGCCACTTCGCTCGACGAGATCTCGGTGCGCTCCAAGGCGCATCTCATCTACCGAACGCTGCGGCGCTCCGGTGTGAAGTGGTCGATGTGGGCGCCTCCCGCGCCTTCACCGGCGTCGTTACCGGCGCCCGTCATGGCAGCGCCGCTTGGCGACGAGGAGATGATCGTCGGCGAGCCGCTCGCGCTGCGCGATCTCGCGATCAGCGTCGCGCTCCTCGCCATGGCCGTCGTGGCGGTGATCGTTCCGGGCGCAGTCGCTGTGTTCGTCGCCCTGCTCGGCATCTCCGGCCTGGTCGCGCTCCGGTTGACGATGCTGCACGCGGGATGGCCGCCGCGTCGTTCAGTCGCGCCTCTCGACGCCGCGTAACCTTTCACTCCTCACTTCTCATGTCCAGCAACCTTCTCGAACGGTCGCCGGCCGCGCCGGCCCCTTCATACACCCCTCCGAATCCACCGAACGCCTTCGCGGCCATGCTGGCGCGCTACGATCGCGCGGCGCAGGTCCTGGATCTCGAGCCGTGGATCGATCGTATTCTGCGGCACCCGGAAAAGGAGGTAACCATCGCGGTGCCCATCGAGCGCGACAACGGGGAGATCGAGGTGTTCACGGGATACCGCGTCATCCACAACACGTCGCGTGGACCGGGGAAGGGAGGGATCCGCTTCGACACCAGTGTCGACCTCGACGAGGTGCGGGCGCTGGCGGCGTGGATGACCTGGAAGTGCGCGCTCGTCGACATCCCCTTCGGCGGCGCGAAAGGAGGCGTCGTCTGCGATCCCTTCGCGCTGTCCGCTCGTGAGCAGGAGCGATTGACGCGCCGCTACACGTCGGGGTTGGTGCACACACTCGGCCCCGACTCCGATGTCCCGGCGCCCGACGTGAACACCGGCGAGCGTCACATGGCGTGGATCATGGATACGTACTCGATGCACGTCGGCCACACCGTGAACGCCGTGGTGACGGGAAAGCCGCTGGACATCGGCGGATCGCTCGGTCGGCGCGAGGCGACGGGCCGTGGATGCGTGGTCGTCGTCAAGCAGGCGCTGGCCCACCTGGGGATCGCGAGTCGCGGGGCAACGGTGGCGGTGCAGGGGTTTGGCAATGTGGGATCGGTCGCCGCGCGGTTCTTCGCGCAGGAAGGGTGCACCATCACTGGAATCGGCGACCGGTCGGGCGCCATCTACAACGCCCGTGGCGTGGACGTCGAAGCCGCGGCGCGCTGGGTCACCACGAATGGCGTGCTGGAAGGATTCGAGGGTGGCGACAGCATGTCCAACGACGAGCTGCTCACCCTCCCCGTGGACGTACTCGTCCCCGCCGCCCTCGGAAATGTCATTACCGCCGCCAATGCCGACCGCGTGCGTGCGCGAATCATCTGCGAGGGCGCCAACGGACCAACCAGCGCCTACGCCGACGAAATTCTCGAGCATCGGGGCGTGTTCGTCATTCCGGACATCCTCGCCAATGCGGGAGGCGTCACCGTTTCGCACTTCGAGTGGGTGCAGAACCGGGGAGGCTACCGGTGGCCCGAGGCGCAGGTGCACGCGCAGCTGGATGCCGTCATGAAGCGCGCATTCGAGGAGGTCGTGCGCACGGCCGCCACGCATCGCATGACCCTCAGGACCGCGGCGTACATTCTGGCCGTTGGCCGCGTCGCGCGGGCGCATCGTTTGCGGGGAGTGTACGCGTGATGCAAGGCGTCGTCGACGCGCTCTGGCGCGATCTACTCACGGAAGTGCAACGTCTGTCGCACGAGATCGAGCGCGATAAACGGAGGGAGTCCATGTCCAGGAAGCGCGACACACGATCGGCGCGACCGTCTGTCGCACCCCGACGCGACGATCCAGCCGCAGCGGATGTCGACCAGTCGTCGGAAGACAGCTTCCCCGCGAGCGATCCGCCCGCCTGGGTGCCGCTGAAGATCGGAGCGCCCGACCAGCATCCAGCGAGGAGCTGGTCACCGGAAAGGGCACCGACCAGTGCGGCCGGGAGGGACACACCGTCCTGACGTGCTGCGGATCAAGCGAGCATACGACCTCCCCGCGCGCGCCGATGGGCATCGCATCCTCGTCGATAGGTTGTGGCCGCGGGGGCTGAGCAAGCAGACGGCGGCCATAGACGAGTGGATGCAGGAGATCGCGCCGTCGACGCCATTGCGCCGATGGTTCGGTCACGATCCCGCAAAGTGGCCGGAATTCCAGCGCCGCTACAGGCGCGAACTGCGCGCCCGGTCGGATCTCGTGCGCGAGATCGCGAGGCGAGCCGAGCACGGCCGCGTCACTCTGGTGTACAGCGCCCGGGATGAGGCGCACAACGACGCCGTGGTGCTCGCGGCGGTCGTTCGTTCCCGCCTGGGGCGGTAGTACGTACCTGGCGGACCACACGGCACCCTGCTGCTTGCATCATCACCTGGAACATCGTCAGGTACTCGACCAGCTCGTGCTTCTGGCGCGAGACGTTCCTGCCTCAGAGCGACCGCAGATACTGCACCAGATCCGCTTTCTGCTGGGCCGTCAGATTCAGCGCACGCTTGGTGTTGTATCGCTCGACGACCTCTACGAGCGTCGCGGCGACGCCGTTGTGAAAATACGGTCCGTCGAGTTGCGGTGGATTGTAAAGACCCCGCAGCGGCGTCGTACGGTACATCTTCGTCACGCTCCGCAGCGCGTAGCTCGGCGCGCCATTTGGTTCGGGCTCGCTCGCGACTTCCGAGGGAGCATGCAGGGTTCCCGCATTGATGTCCGTCAGTAGCGTCCCCGTATGACAGCTCGAGCATTGGCCGGCACCGCTGAAGACGACCCGGCCGCGGGCAGCGGCCGCCTGGTCGACGTCGCCGGGTTTGGGCGATGGGGCATCCAGGCTGAACTGATATTCAGCAAGCGCCTGAAGCACGGGCGTCGTGACACGATCCGGTGGCGTGTTGTTGATGTTGATGCCGAGCCGGGCATCGACAAAACGTCCATGTCCGTGCATCTGCGTGATGGCGACGTATGCATTCCAGTAGGACACCGTATCGTCACCAGTGTACAGTTCGCGGCGCACCTCTCGCAATCCGAACGCAGGTGGAAGCACCACCGGCTGGTTGATGCCGTCGAAGTTGAAACGCGGGTCGTACATCCCCGGACCCCAGGAGTTGTACACAGCCTTCTGGGCCGCTGTGAGCGCGGGGGACAAGGCGATGATCGCGCCTGGGTTCAGATCGCGGTTTGGCCATCCGTCGAGACGGCGACCAATCCCGGGAGCGAACGAGTTGTCGACGGTCGAATGGCACAGGGCACACGTCGTGCCCACACTCGTCAGATTGCCGTTCGCGTCCACCTCTCCCACGAGACCGACGACGGCTCCCAGTTGAAGCAGGGTAACGGTCGTCGCGGGATCGTCGAGATCCACCTGTCCTGCAGCGAGGGCATCCTTTACCGACTGCGGCAGGGTGTCCGCATCGACTTTGAGGCCGACGGACAGCGCCGTCGCCGGACTCACTCCGTTCTGGATGACTTCGTGCATTCTCAGCGTATCGGTCCAGAACGTTTCGTCGCCAAATGTGTCGAATCTGAAGATTCTCTGTCCTTCGGCGACGAGCGTGGGATTCAGGGGTCGCGGCCCGGTAGGACCATCGTCGTCACACGACCCGACCACGCCGGTCATGACGACGAGTGCTGATCCTAGTGACGCGACCCAGCGCCACGATCGTCTGGGTGACCTTGTATCACCGCTGGCGCCAGTCGTTGATGTCCCGCTGCTTTCCGGATGGCTGGTGTGCATACCCGCTCCTCGAGAACGACGACGAGGCACAACCTAGGCGGCATGCGGAGCACGATAGTTATCCCGCTCACTAATCATCCGGTGATTCTCGTAGCGACTTCAGGTATTCCTGAAGTTGAACTTTATGAACGCTGATCTGTCCCTTGCGCGGATAGCGTATCAGTCCGCGTTCACGAAGCCGATTGAGGAGACCAGACACCACTTCCCGCCGTGCCGCCACCAGCTGGGCAAGCTGTTCCTGGTGGATATAGCGCGTGATGTGAATGCCATCAGGACTTTCTTCTCCGAGCGTTTCCGTGAGCAGCAGCAGCGTGCGGCAGAGTCGCTCCATGGCGGACTCGAATGCGAGGCTGTGAAGCCGTTCGTTCGAGGCGGCCAGCTGTTCGGTGAGCGCTACAATGAAGTCCAGGGCACTCTCCGGAGTCCGCCGGAGTTGCTCGACGAGGTCGGTGAGTGGTATTTCGATGATCTCACTCGATTCCACGGCTGCCGCGCTCTCGCGGCGTGTCCGGCTGCAGAAGCAAAGCTCGCCGAAAATCTGGCCGGGAACGTACAGCTGCATCATCAGCTCGCCGTTCTTCGATGCAAGGCTGGTCCTTGCCAATCCACTCTTCACCAGATACACGCTGTCGGCGCGGTCGCCGGTGACAAACACGGACTGTCCCGGAAGCCGGCGGCGCGCGGGCCGGCTCGCGAACTTCTCGCACAGCCTACCCCGCAGCAGGCCGGTTATCGCGACGCAATGAACGTGATGCGGAGACGGACCAGTGTCACAAATGGGCATGGTATAACAGAACTGTCGAGACGAGAGCCAGAGTCACGGACTTCGGACGCCACTCCAATAAAGCTAAACCGGCACAGCCTAATTTGTCAAATAAATACTTGACAAAAGGCGAGCGGGCGCTCATACTCTGCCATCGACCAGACTCCAGAGGAGGAGGCGCATGTCGGTGGCACCGAAGGGCAGGCTCGCGTTGGTGATGTCGGTTGCCGCGCTGGCAGGAATCGGCGCGTTGCAAAGCTGTGATGCTGACAGGATCGGGGGGCCGAAGATCGACCCGATCCTCGCCGAGCAGGGCAAGGAGATCTTCCGGTACGACACGTTCGGCGACGAGCAGTACTGGACTGACACGCTGCGCATGCACGAGGTCATCCAGGCCGCGGTCTCGCCGGCCGCAGCGCTCGGCGTCGGCCTCAAGGTGGACGTCGAAGCGCTTCCACAGGCGGTCCTCGACGCCATCGCTGCGGGCCAGGTGGATCTCAACGATCCCGCCGTGACAGTCACGCTGCTCAAGCTCAATGCCGTTGTCGGAGCGAAAGGCACGGTGGAAACGATCAATGGACGCGACACGCTGACGCGCTTTGGCATCACCTGCGCCGTGTGCCACTCCACCGTCGACAACTCGTTCGCCCCAGGGATCGGCAAGCGACTGGACGGCTGGCCGAACACCGACTTGAATCCCGGCGCGATCGTCGCGCTCTCACCCGCGGTCGATGCGGCCACGAAAGCGGTCCTCAACTCCTGGGGACCCGGCATGTACGACCCCCGCATCAACTTCGACGGCCTGAGCACGCCGATCGTCATTCCGCCGGCGTACGGGCTTCATGGAGTGGACAAGGAGACCTTCACCGCCGAAGGTCCGGTCTCCTACTGGAACGCGTACGTCGCGGTCACCCAGATGCACGGCCAGGGCAACTTCAGCGATCCGCGGCTCGGCATCGACATCGTCCAGACGCCGGATCTCGTGACGTCCAAGCTGCCGGCGCTGCGCGAGTACCAGCTCAGCATCCCGGCGCCTCCGGCCCCGGAAGGGAGCTATGACGTCGCTGCAGCGCGGCGCGGCTTGGCGGTGTTCAATGGTCCGGCCAAGTGCGTCACCTGTCACCTGGGCCC
>JBOHTL010000413.1:0-3900 GCA_050733735.1 Gemmatimonadaceae bacterium | reverse complement strand
GGCCAAGCTGGTGCTCCAGACCTTTGCCAAGCGTACCTACGACGACCCCTTCCGCGAACGGCTGATCGCGTCGTATCTGGTGTACAGCGACTCTACGCTACGCAGGCGAAGGGGCTGGCAGTGAAATGACGCATAACGTCCTGGGGGTCCTCGTAGATCGCGACGGCTCCCTGTAGCGCGTCAGCGTCCCAGCCGCCGGTCAGCAGGGCGACGCTGTCCACGGAGGCATGCCGGGCCGCCTCGATGTCGTACGGCGTGTCGCCGAGCAGGATGGCGGCTTCGGGCTTCAGCGCGGCCTTCTGGAGCGCGGCCAGCACGATGTCGGGATCAGGCTTGGAGTTGTCTGCGTCGTCGGAAGACGTTTTGCGCTCGAGCAGATCCTCGAGCCCCACCTGACGCAGCATGACACGGAGCTCGTCGTCCTGGGCCGACGTCGCGATCACGAGTCGCAGCCCCTCCTTCCTCAAGCGATCCACGAGCGCGCGCGCGCCGCGCGTGAGACGCAGCTTCGGGACGTAGCGTTCCCGGAAGATCGCCGCGCGACGCTCGCTGAGTGCCTTTCCCTGGTCGCTCTCGGCGTCGATCCCGGTGAGCTTCGGCAGCAGCTTGTCGCCGCCCATGCCGATCAGCGGGCGCACGCGATCGGATGGAATGTCCATGCCGAACTCGCGGAACGTGTCGCTCCACGAATTCGCGTGCCAGCCGTTCGAGTCGATGAGCGTCCCGTCTATGTCGAGCAGAACCCCCTCTAGTTTTCTGCGCATGGGACTCATGGCCGATCGACATTTTCAAGTTCAATGCCGCGTCATGGCGGGCCTCTGGCTGGCGGCGGTGGTCATCGTATCCCTCCAGGCGAGCGCCCATCACAACAACAACTTCGAGATTTTCCGCACGGCGTGGGGAAATCTCCTGGCTGGGCGCGATCTGTACGCGGCGAACCCTTCGCATCACGATTTCTTCAAGTATTCGCCGACCTTCGCCCTGTTGTTCGCGCCCTTCGCGGTAGTGCCGTTCGGTGTCGGGATGCTGCTCTGGAATACAGTGAACGCTGGCGTCCTGTACTGGGGTCTCGGCCAGGTGCTGGAAGCACGTCCCGCGCTGGCTGCGCGAGCCATCGTGTTCCTGGACACGGTCGGCTCGATGCAGAATGCCCAGAGCAACGCACTCAGCGCCGGACTCATGATTCTGGCCTTCGGGTTCCTGTACGCGCGACAGGAGGTGCGCGCGTCTGTGGCCATCGCGGTCGGTGCGGCCATCAAGATCTTTCCGCTGGCCGCGGCGGCGTTCGCGGTCTTCCGTCCGTACCGCATTCCCCGGTTTGCCGTCATCGGCCTGGGGGTTGCGGCGGCGTTTCTCGCGGCACCCCTTCTCGTGGTCAGCCCATCCGAGTTGCTCGATCAGTACCGCTCCTGGAGTGCCATCAGCAGCTCGGACGCACTGATGCGCGGCTATTCGGTCATGGAGCAGATCCACATCTGGACCGGGACGGATTGGCCCAACTGGCCGGTGCAGGTCATCGGGCTCGCAGTGCTCATGGCGCCGCTCTCACGCATCTCGCGGCTGGGCGTGGAGCGCTTCCGGCTCCTCTTTCTCGCATCGGTGTTGATGTTCTGTGTGCTGTTCAACCACAAGGCGGAAAGCCCGTCGTTCGTGGTCGGCGCCGCCGGAGTCGCGATCTGGTTCGTGACCACACGGCGCGACCGTCTCGCCTGGACGGCATTCGTCTTCTTCGTCGCGGGCACCATGCTCTCGTCGAGCGATCTGATGCCCGAGCCGCTTCAGGAAGGCTTCTTCGAACCTTACCGGTTCAAGACCGTGCCGCTGCTGGTGATCTGGATCTTCACGCAGTTCGGACTGTGGACGGAATCGTCGACACCGCACCGAAGTGCGTCAGCTCCACCCCAAGCTCCTGAATCCGTTCACGCAGCCGCGGGGAAATGAGCGCGTAGACCTCGCGTTCGCGCGGCGACCGGTAGTCGTCCACCGCCGCCAGCTCGGCGGAGTCGTACCCGGGGTGCACCATCAGTTCGGTGATTCCCGGCGGCAGATCGCCCAGCAGCTGGGTGATGTCGCGATGGAAGGTCGGCGACGCCATGGCGCCGAGCCCCGTGAAGCTCACGTCGTCCATGGGACGCTGCTTGTACAGGATCGTGCGGAGCAGCCTGGCGGCGACCACCGCGCGCGCGTTGCGCGGCATCGGATGCGTCTCGTAGGGATGCCGCACGTGCGAGATGCCGTGCTGCTTCGCCGTGCGCAGGACGAGCTCGAAAATTCCCGGCAGCACGTGCGCGTGCCGGTGCGAGTCGATGTGCGTGACCTGCATGTTGATCTTCGCGAGCAGCGCCTTGGCGCGCTCGAGCTGCGCGTCGAGCTCCATCTGCACGTCGTCGAGATTCACTTTACGCGCCACGCAGCGCCAGATGAGCGAGTGCAGCGGAAGGAACTCGCCCGTCTTCTCATCGGCCAGCGATGCGCACTCCGACATCGGCGGACCCATGACGATGTTGAAGTGCAGCCCGACGCTGACGGACTTCCCGAGGGCGCGGAGATACCGCAGGCGACGGATGGCGTCATCCGTCGCGGGCATGTTCACCAGCAGGGACGTGGAGGTCACCACTCCCATTTCGATCGTCTCGGCAATTCCGCGATTGACGCTTTCCGCGAGACCGAGATCGTCCGCGTTCACGACCAGTTTGCGATTGCTCATGTCGACCTAGGTGAGGGTCGCTTCGTAGCCGCCCGTCCAGCCGCGCCAACGAATGCGGGCCAGGTCGGCGGCCATCGTCCCGGCATCACGCACGAAGCGCACCGTAGACGGCTCGTCGTCGTATCGAAAACGCACCGGAACCTGCTCGATGCGCATGCCGAGCCGACGCGCGACGTACAGACATTCGAGATCGAATCCAAAACCTTCTATCGCGACGCGTGAGAACACGTTGCGAGCCGCCGATGCGGTGTAGCCCTTGAGCCCCGCCTGCGTATCCAGCACGCCCGGCAACAGTGTGAAGCGCACCAGCTGGTTGAACGCGCGGCTCATGACATGTCGCGTGTACAGGTACCGGAGATAGTTCGAGGTCATCTCGTACTGTGAATCCGGAAGCACACGGCACGCGATGGCGACATCGGCGCCCTGCTTCAGTGCAGCAACGATCTTCCAGACCTCGGCCAACGGGTACGCGAGGTCGGCATCGGTGAACACTCGATACTGCCCGGACCCCGACAGCATGCCACGACTCACCGAGTAACCTTTTCCACGGTTACAATCGTTCTCGAGCACCACTACATCCGAACGCTTCCCGACGCGGTGAAGCAGGTCTCGTGTCTCGGGGCAAGGACTGCAGTCGTTGACCAGAATCAGCTCTGTCCGGACCGGTGCCGCGTCGAGAAAACGCGAGAATTCGCACAGCACACTCGTGAGTGCGCCGCGACGGTCGTAGACAGGCACGATGAGCGAGAGATCGATCGATTGTCGGTGGCCGTGCATAACGCGCGGAATCAGCGGCGGCGGTTACGCTGCTCCAGCACGACTTCGCCGTCGACGATCATGTAGCGGATCACGCGATGGCGTTCGCGCGGGAAGTCCCTGGCGCGGTCGCGGAACCGGTCATTGGTCAGAATGCGCGCGTCCAGCTCGCGCGCGAATGACAGGATGAAGTAGTCGGCGTCGGTCCCCGCGGGCGCCTGATGAACCTTGGCGTCGTCGATCAGCTGCTCGTAGGCTGCCTTGTCATCGATCTGATGACGCAGCGCAGCGTCGGCGACGATGATGGGCTCCAGCCCTTCCTCGCACAGCTTGTCCTCCACGAGCCGGATGTTGCGCAGCTTCGCCTCACCGCCTTCGGTGGAGTGCGCGACGTTCGACGCATCGACGAGCACGCGTGGCGACGTATCGGTCTCGTC
>JBOHTL010000412.1:0-2714 GCA_050733735.1 Gemmatimonadaceae bacterium | reverse complement strand
GCTGAAGGTACGGCCGCCGACTGGCGCGAGTGGCTCCGCCGTCCCCGCTTTATGCCGACGGATGTCCAGATCGTCGCCAGGGCGCTGCCGCCCGGCATCCGGTGGGCGGTCGAGAGCGAAAACCAGGCGTGGGCGACGACGCAGTGGGCGCGGCCGCGGCAGGTCGAAGCGCACGCGGTCGATGGCGATTACTTCACGATCAAGAACTACGATCTCTCGTCGGGCCGGGCGTTCAGCCAGCAGGAGATGCAGCTGGGTTCGAACGCTGTCGTCATCGGGGACGAGGTCGCGAAGTTCTTTTTCCAGGGACTCGACCCGATCGGTCGCGAGATCCGCGTGGGGGGCATCCCGTACTCGGTCATCGGCGTCATCGAGAAGCAGGGGACGCTTTTCGGGCTGTCGATGGACAAAATGGTCATCGCGCCATTCAACTCCCCGCTGCGCCGCCTGACGAACCCGCGCGGCGACGTCGACGGGATGATGGTGCAGGCGTCGACTCCGCTGGAGATGTACGACTTGATGGAGGTGGCGCGTGAAGTCCTGCGCGGGCATCGCCGCCTGCGGCCGGCGGAGAACGACAACTTCGTGATGGAGACGTCGGAATCCGCGCTCGTGGAGTTCAACGAGACCCGCAATGTCATGACCATTGCCGGCACGGCCCTTCCCGCCATCGGCCTGATCGTGGGCGGGATGGTGATCATGAACATCATGCTCGTCGCCGTCGCGGAGCGCACGCGGGAGATCGGCATCCGCAAATCGCTCGGCGCCCGCCGGCGCGACATTCTCAGCCAGTTCCTCGTCGAGAGCGCCACGCTCAGCACGCTCGGCGCCGTCATCGGCATCCTGCTGGGCATCGGAGGCGCGAAGATCGTCGAGGCCCAGACTCCCCTTCCGGCTGCGGTGGCGCCCTGGTCGATCATCGCCGCGACGCTGCTCGGTACGGTCGTCGGCATCATCTCCGGCGTGTATCCCGCGCGGCGCGCGTCGAAGCTGGATCCCATCGAAGCCCTGAGGCAGGAGACCTGATGCGCCTCACCGCCCGCCTGGCGCACGCTCTCGAGGGCGTCGGCATCGCCATCGACGCGATGCGGGCCAACAAGGTGCGCGCCGGCCTCACGATCATGGGAGTCGCCGTCGGCGTGTTCGTCGTCGTCGCGCTCTCGTCGGTCGTGCGCGGCATCAACGAGAGCTTCGCGCGCGACGTCGAAGCGGCCGGTCCGACCTCGTTTTTCATCTACCGACGCAACATCGGCGGTTTCCAGATCTGCGACGGCACCGACGAGACGTGCCCCGAGCGTCGCAACCCGATGATCACACGGGCGGAGGCGGAGGCGATCCAGGAGCTCCCGACGATTCTCGCCGTCACGTCGCATGTGGCAAACGGACACCGGTTCCGGTACAAGGACCGCGAGCTCAACGGCGGCGTCGAAGGGTATACCGCCAACTGGACTCAGGTGGACGGCGGCGACATCTACCCCGGCCGGAGCTTCACCGAAGCCGAGAGCGAGGCTGCGGCGCGCGTGGTCATTCTCAACGAAAAGCTCGCCGAGAAGCTGTTCGGCGATTCCGACCCGCTGGACAAGGAGGTGGAAGTCGTCGGACTCGGCGTGAAGCTCCGCGTCATCGGCGTCTATCACTACACGGCGAGCCCCATGGGCACGCCGACGTCCGCCGGTGGCGGAGATTCGCCGAAAGCGATCGTGCCGTGGGAGACCGCCCGCCGGCATCTGAATTTCTGGATGCGCGGCAACAATCTGATCGTCAAGCCGCGCGCTGGCGTGACCGTCATCGACGCCACGGACGAGGTGACCGCGCTGCTTCGGGCGCGCCGCGGGCTGCGGCCGTCGCAGCCGGACAACTTCGCGATCATCACGCAGGACCGGCTGATGGGGATCTACAATCAGCTCTTCGGCACGTTCTTCGTGGTGGGCCTCGCGCTCTCTTCGGTGGGCCTGCTGGTCGGCGGTGTCGGAGTCATCGCCATCATGATGATCTCGGTGACCGAGCGGACGCGCGAGATCGGCGTGCGAAAGGCGCTGGGCGCGACAAAAGGGACCATCCTCTGGCAGTTCCTCGTCGAAGCCGTGACCCTGACCGCGATCGGCGCGGCGGTCGGGCTGATGCTCGGCATCGCGGTCGCCGTCTTCGTGCGGTCAACATGGCCTGCTATCCCGGCCTCGACGCCGATTTCCGCCGTTGTCGCCGCGCTTGGCGTGTCCGCGTTCACGGGCATTCTGTTCGGTCTTCTGCCAGCGATGCGCGCTGCTCGGCTGGATCCGGTGGCTGCACTCCGGTACGAGTAACCACGTTCCTCGGCCCCGCCGCGTGCATGCGGCGGGTGAGTACCCGGCGGAGCTTTACGCCGGTGAACGGGCGCCGGCGTATGTTTCGTCTTGCACACCGCGGCGCTGCCGCGCCGAGAACTCACCGGCCGCTGCCCTGATTCCTTGCAGCGGCCGCCGAGAACGCTCTTGCGAATCCTCGACGTCCTCCTCACCGCGCTGACCCAGATCCGCGCGAACAAGCTCCGGAGCTTCTTCACGCTCCTGGGCATCATCGTGAGCGTCGCGTTTCTCGTCGCCGTGATCGCGATCATCCAGGGCATGAACGCGTACGTGAAGGAGAACGTCGCGAATGCGATGATCGGATCGAACACCTTCCAGATCCGGCGGACGCCCATCAACATTGGCCTGATCGACGACGAGGAGTGGCGG
>JBOHTL010000411.1:0-1898 GCA_050733735.1 Gemmatimonadaceae bacterium | reverse complement strand
CACTCGCAGGGCGACGCGGCCGCTATACGGATCGTGCGACGCCAGGCGACGCCACCATCCAACCGCCGCGGTCGGATCGCCGCGCTTCTCGCTCTCCTCCGCGAGCGTCGCAAGTGCATTCGCGTAGCGCTCCGCGATGCGCGCGCGCGCGCCATCCAGCCAGCGCTCGAACTCGGGAGAGTCGGAGAGATGAAAGTCATCCAGCAGCGGTCCCGCGAGCAGCGCCACCGCCGCCTCGATCTGTCCCTTTTCCATGAGCTGCTCGAACTCGGTCGTGTCGGCGACGCACGCATCGACGTCGAGACGCAGCTCGTCCCCTTCCGAACGGATGACCTCTCCCAGCGCGGCGCGGATGACATAGACCGTGTCGGACAGCTGGCGCCGGGCGCGATCGACGGTGCTCTCCGGCCAGAACAGCGCAATGAGCTTGTCGCGCGTGACAGCGCGTCCGCGGGCGAGCGCCAGCACGGCCAGCAGGGCCAGTTGCCTGCCCTGCGATGCCCGTCCCCTGACGGGACCGTCGGTCCCGATGATGGACCCCGTGCCGTGCAGCTGAAGCCTCAACACCGATCGAACGCGAGAGAAAAACGAGAGGAGCGCGAGAGTAACACGATGTCCCGCCGCTACATATACGCCCGCGAACGCGACCCCCGCAACAACCCTTATAAGGAAGGAGACGCAATGAGACACCGTGGACTGACTTCCCTGACCCTCTTCGTGCTGGCCGCAGCCGCCTGCACCGCCGACAGCCGGACACCCGCCGAACCAGTCACGCTGACGGTTCCGGTATTCGCTTCATCAGAAGGGCGCGGCGAGGGACATTTCGGGACGCATATGTCGGGACAGAACGAGACGCCACCGAAGCCGACGCAGGCGCAGGGGCAGCTCAATCTGACGCTGCAGGAAGACGGCTCCGTTGCCTACAAGTTGATCGCGGCCAACATCGTGGATGTGACCCAGGCGCACATTCACATGGCGCCGCCGGGAGTTGCCGGTCCACCAATCGTTTGGCTGTACCCCTCCGCGCCGCCGGCGCGCCTGATAGAAGGACGGTCGCATGGAGTCCTGGCCGAGGGCGTGATCACGGACGCGAATGTCGTGGGTCCACTCTCCGCACAGGGAGTCGCGGGGCTGATCGCGACCATTCAGGCAGGAAACGCCTACGCCAACGTGCACACAGTGGCCTTCCCGCCGGGTGAGATTCGCGGGCAGGTGAGGTAACGACGGTCTCGGCCCCGCGGCGTGAAGCAGACTGACGCCGCGGGTGGGTACTCGGCAGCGCTTCGCGCCGGCCGAGAACCGAAATGAGGGAATCCGGCCGCAGCTGACGCTCTACATGGTAAGGCCATCATGGCCGAACCACGTCGAGGAGACAGCCATGCGACCCTTCCGATCCATCTTCCCTCCCAGCCGGGCGACCCTGGCCGCGGCGATTCTCGTCGCCTACGCCTGCTCAGGGTCTGGAGTCACCGATAGCCCGGGCCCAGGTCCGGGCCCAGGTCCGGGCCCAGGTCCAGGGCCGACTCCCACACCGCTCGCGGTCGCGTCGGTGCAGCCGCCAAACGGCGCGACCGATGTCAACGCCACGGCCAGCGTGACGGTGACGTTCAATCGGTCGGTCGATCCCGCCTCGGTCACCACCACTTCATTCAAGGTGGGATCGATAGCCGGAACGGTCTCGGCGACCGGATCGACGGCGACGTTCACGCCGGACGTCCCCTTTCCTGGCAGCTCGACGCAGACGGTGACAGTCGCCGGCGTCATGCCAGCAGAGGGCGACCCGATGAGTGCAGCATTCACGTCGTCCTTCACGGTCGCCGCGCCGCCGGCGATAGCGCCCGTCGCAAACGCCGGTGCCGACCAGACGACGTCGTTCGGCGCAACGGTCACCCTGGACG
>JBOHTL010000410.1:0-6513 GCA_050733735.1 Gemmatimonadaceae bacterium | reverse complement strand
GTACAGGGCAATCGAGCACAGCACCGCGCATACAATGCTGCCGCCCAGATACCAACGTGTTCGTGGGTTCATAGAGACTTGGACGACCCCCGAACCCTCACTAACCGAGAATTACCCAGCCGGTCAGACTGCACAGACAGTCGCAGATCCACGCAATCATTACGCGTCACCTCCCTTCTCATGAAGTCACGCTTTCGCGTGCTCCCGCTAAGGTTGGCTCCGCTCAACTACACGATGCGGTCTCCGCTCAACTTCGCTCCTGAGGGAGGGGGTCGATCCGTTTTTTTGCTTCGGCTCTTTCCGCCTACTGAGGTGGGACCGATGCTGCCGCCCCGTTGCGGCAACTCGGCTGTTTCGGGCTACAGAAAAGGGCCACTTCTATAAAGAATCGGCTGAACCGCCGCCGTCATTCACGTCACACTCTGACCTGCTATTCGTAACCTTCGGTCCTGCCACCGCTTAACGACACCTGAAACGCTAAAACCTTGAAACCCTGAAACGTTCTTACGCTTTCCCGTACTCCACCCAGCGGTTCGTGGCATCCAGCACGGCCAGGACCGCGCTCTGCTCGGGGCTTTCCTTCACTTCCGCGCTCCCGGTCAGCAGCATGCTGTCCCGGCCGAAGCGCGCCGTCACCCCCACGAACACGAAGTGGCGGTCGAAGGCGTCCACCGTCCGGCACCCCTCGAAGCCCAGGGCGCGGCTGTCGCCCTCCGCGGCACTGATCGCCGCCAGCGCGGCGCGGGACGCGAGCTCGATGCGCTGACGCTCGTTCTCCATCCCCTCCGCCTCACCCGCGAACTCCTCTTCCCCCTTCCGCAGCGTCACGCGGCACATCACCCCGCGCGTGCGCGAGCGGCGCACCTCGACGTCCTCGAAGTACAGCCGGCGCTTCGGCGTCTCGTCCACCACCACGGGCGGCGCCATCGGCTGCACCGTCACCTGCGGCGCCGCGACGCTCACGTAGTCCCCGCTCTGCGGACGCGCGGGCTGCTGCCGCATCCCGGGCTCGTTCGTCGTGGCCACGCTGATCTTCTTGTGGCTCACGCGCATGCCGAGGTGCGCCAGCAGCGCGCTCTCCACATTGCGCACCGTGCTCTTGGGCTGCACTTCGTCGGTGGTGAGGAGATGGATCTCCTCGACGGCTCCATTGGCGCCCGCGACGATGCGTGCGCTCACGACGCCGGGAAGAGTGGCCAGCAGCTCTTCCGCGCGCTTGATGGGCAGTACGATACCCGCAATCGGCGACGTCTCGCCGGACTGCGAGGAGTTCATGGGGAGGGACAACGTAAGTCTCCCGAGGGGTGGTTTCTCAGTTGTAAACAGGGGGGCGCGGTTCTGATCGCCCGACAAGAACAGCAGGTCGGCGTCGACCGGGCCAGCGGTGGGACTTGTTGGTCCGGCGCCAATATGCGCCAGATCACACAGCCCGGCAAGAGGCTCACCCCGCTTTCCCGTCAGTTCGCGAACTGCTGCAACTCGCCGGAAGTATCTTCGCCCCCGGAGCAGTGTTACGACGGCCAAGAGTGCTACACGTCACACCTTTTTTGCAGGGGCCTCCGAAGGAATACCGAAGCTGCCGCCAAGGAGCATCGATTGCTGACCTCTCGCACCCGATCGCAAATCGCTGACAGTCCGTCGCGAATCCCTGACAGTCCGTTGCGAGTCTCTCGCACCTGATCGCAAATCGCTGTCAGTCGATCGCGAATTTTCGCACGCGATCGCAAATCGCTGACAGTCCATCGCGAATCGCTGATAGTCCGTTGTGAACTCCTCGCACCTGATCGCCAATCGCTGACAGGCGATGGACGAATCCACGCGGTCAGCTGGCTACGAGAACGCCGGCACCTGAGCCGCCGACAGGTCTTTCAACCCTGGCTAGAGGGACGGTGTCCAATACTCGGCCACTCAACCCTGCCGACCGATGCGTGGAACGCTCCCTTCTATAGTAGTAGTCGTACTGGCGCTCGCTGCCCTTTCATCACGCTCTGCCGGCGCCCAGCGCTGGGACGACGACGACCTGCCGGGCGCCGAGAGCTGCCGCGACATCTGGCGCGAGTTCGGGCGGCACTCGAACGGTCGAGCCCGCGCGGTCCACTGCGAGGTCCGCGACGTGGGCGTCACCCCTCGGCGCGAGCGCATCGACGTCGACGGCGACTCGCACGGCGGCATCCGCATCACCGGCGGGCAGCGCAACGACATCCGCGTCCGTCTCGTGGTCCAGGCGCAGGGGGACGACGTGGCCGACGCACGCGCGCTGGCGGCCCAAGTGAGCGTGGATCTCTCGCGCGCCGTGTGGCGCGCCGACGTTCCCGACCTCGACGACGACCGCCGCTACCGCCGTTTCGTCTCCGCCAGCTTCGTCATCGATGCGCCGATCCAGACCAACGTCACCGCGCGCACCACCCACGCGCCGCTCGAGATCGAGAATCTCAGCGGCCGCATCGACATCGACGGCACGCACGGTCCGGTGCACCTCACCGACGTCGCCGGTGACGTGCGCGCGCGCGTAGCGCACGGCCCGCTCACCGTGGACCTGAGCGGCCGGCAGTGGCAGGGCGCGGGGCTCGACGCCGAGGCGACGCACGGCCCGCTCACCATCCGTCTGCCGCGCGACTACAACGCCGATCTCGAGATCGGCGCCGAGCACGGTCCCTTCGACATCGACTTCCCGATCACGCTGACGCGCTTCGACAAGTCGCGCATCTCGACCAAGCTGGGGACCGGCGGCCCGCGCATCCGCGCGTTCGCCGCGCACGGGCCGCTCTCGATCCGCACGACGCGCTGATTCGTCTTCTGAAGCGACTGAGTTTCTTAAGTCGTGCGGGTGGTGGTCGATACTGGATGGCGCAGGCGAACCGCGCCTTCCGGAGGCCACCATGATCACCGTTGAAGAATTGGCGTCGCTACTCAGCCACACGGGGTTACCGCCACACACCGCGGTGGGCGTGCGCCTCATCGAGGCTGGGACCGAGCATACGGCTGGGCTCTCACTGAGCCGGGTACAAGTGGTTCGCCAGCTGCGCGCCGGCGCGAACCAGCCACCGGAGTTCGCGCTGGAGCTCGTGATCGCGAAGACGCCATTGCCGAGGCTGTAGCTGGATCAGTCGGCCAGCACGCGCTTCGCTCAGACGCGAAGCAGGGATCTAATCGCTCGGCGTCAACGGTAGTACTGGACGATCGCGTGCTGGCTCGCCAGGTCTTCGTCAACGCCGGTGTGAGGAAGACCGCGTAGCAATTGACGCAGCGCGCTGATCACGCCCTCGATCGGCAGACCATCGCGATGCACGGCGTCGACATCGAGCCATGAATCGCCGCAACGAATCTGTACGAACGGCCTTGTTCGAGCGGACCAAGTTCCGGCGCTTGGCTGCTGACGGCGCGATCGTGATTACGCGCCACGGCAAGCCTGCAGGAGTCCTGATTGGCTTCAAGGACGAAGACGACTGGTTCGTGTACCGGCTCGAGCACCATCCAGAGTTGATGAGCGTCAGCGCGGTTACTCGTGTCACGCTTCACGGTGATTCGTAAACCTCCATTCTCTTCACTGTCCCACTGGCCCTAGACTACAGCGCCGCTCATGCGCATCCTGTACCTCCTCAGAACTACGGCGGCTTCTCGATGGGAGGGCGCTTTCGTCAGGTGACGATCGACAGTCTGGTATTTCCAGGTTCTTCCTACCCGAACGATCCCGTCGCGCCATCCGGGGCAGCGAAAATCGTCGGCTCCGTTCTGACCGTGACCACCGCTCCGAACGCACCCATCGTTAGCGCCCACCAGTGGGCGTTTCGCGTTGTACCGTGAAGCGGGGTGTTAGACGGATGCGACACATACTTGCAGCTCTTCTCGCGTGTGCAATTCCGGATGTCCTTGCCGCGCAGTCCGACGTTGCATCATCGGATGCATCACCTCATCGCCGGGCTCGTGGAAGGTGCTCGGCGAGGCCGATGATTTCCGGCCGCGTCGTCAGTCAAATCATCGAAGACCACGGAACCCTGGCATGATGGAGACGACACCTGATGACTGGAAAAGCTGGCATCGTCCTGACTCTCGCGATGACAATGATGACATCCGTTGCTGACGCGCAGACACCGGGCAGATACGCCGCCGTGAATGGGCTGCGCCTGTATTACGAGGTCCACGGCCCCGATGCCCCGAACGTGCCGCCGCTCGTCCTGCTGCACGGAGGCGTGGCCGGCATCGTGATGTTCGGGCCGAACCTGCCCGCGCTGGCGCAGAGCCGGCGCGTCATCGCCGTGGAGCTGCAGGGACACGGACGCACCGCGGACATCGACCGGCCGCTGCGCTACGAATTCATGGCCGATGACGTCGCCGCGCTCCTGAAACAGCTGAACATCCAGCAGGCGGACGTCCTCGGCTACTCGCTGGGCGCCGGCGTCGCGCTCCAGACCGCGTTCCGGCACCCCGCGCTGGTGCGCCGACTCGTCGTCGTCTCACGCCCCATCAAGCGCACGGGATTCTTTCCCGAGGTGATCGCCGCCTTCGACGCCATGGGACCCGCGACCGCGGCGGGGATGCGACAATCACCGCTGTATTCGATGTACCCGGCCGTCAACTGGGAAACGCTCTTCGCCAGGATCGGCGACCTGGAGCGGCAGAGCTACGACTGGTCCGCAGAGGTTCGCGCGCTTGCCATGCCGACGATGCTCGTGTTCGCGGATGCCGACGCGATCACTCCCGATCACATGATGGAGATGTGGCGGCTCATCGGCGGCGGCCAGCGCGACGGCGGTCTCGATGGCTCGGGGCGGCCGGCGGGACGGCTTGCGATCGTTCCCGGAACGACGCACTACGACTTGCTGGCGACCGACGCGGTCGCGAGACTTGCACAGTCGTTCCTGGATGCTCCCGATTCGAAATGACTAATGCCCTCGAGGCAGTGATCTCCGCCGCGGATGGCGACGTCTCCGCACGCATCTGAGGTGGCGGCCAACATGTTGCGCATGTCGGTCGCCTGCGGCTTGTGTCTCGCAACGAGCGCGATGGGGCAGACGTCGCCTGTACGCGCGGTTGAAGGAATCGCGACAGTCGACTCGCTCGTCTCCGCGGAGTTCGCCAAGGACAGCATCGGGAGCATCACCGTCGGCGTCATCGCGGGCTCGCGGTTGGCGTGGACGCGCAGCGTTGGCTTCGCCGACATGAAGGCACGCCGCATGGCGAACCGCAACACGGTCTATCGAATCGGTTCGATCACCAAGCCCTTCACGGCCGTCATGTTGCTGCAGCTGGTAGCCGCGGGGCGGGTTCAGTTGTCCGATCCCGTCGAACGGTATCTCCCGGAAGTCAGGCAGATCGCCTCCAGGCTGCAGGGCGCGTCGCCCTTCACGCTTCTGCAACTGGCGACGATGACCGCGGGACTGGCACGAGAGCCCGACGATGCCGGGCCATTCTGGACCGGGCCGGTGACAGCGTGGGAGAAGACGTTGTTCGCCGCGCTGCCCCACACGAGCTACACGTCAGTGCCGGGGACGGAGTATGCCTACTCGAACATCGGCTATGCGATCCTGGGAGCCGCTCTCGCTCGCGCGGCCGGCCAGTCGTATACCGAGTGGCAGCGCTCCCGCATTTTCAGACCGCTCGGGATGGAGCGCACGCGATTCGAGATCGATCCGGCGATCGAATCCGATCTGGCGGTGGGGTATCAGATCAGAGGCGACGGAACAGTCGATGATCAGACCGCGGCGCGGGAGGCACGGGACGGACGTGGCTACAAGGTGCCGAACGGCGCGATCTTCACGACGGTCGATGACCTCGCTCGCTTCGTGGCATTCGAGCTCGGTCGCGGCCCCGACAGCGTGCTCGCCAGGTCGTTCCTCGACGACGCCTTCGGCGGTCTTGTGGCGACGGACGCTTTTCTCCAGACCGGATACGGATTGGGGTTCATGGCGATGCGTCGCGACGACTACTCCTTTTTCGGACACAGCGGAAGCGTCGCCGGTTATCGGGCAGCGATGTATTACGACCGGAATTACCAGCTTGGTGTGGTGGTCTTTCGCAACGCCATCGGCGGCGAGCAGGATCCCAATCGCCTCGCCGTGGACATTCTCTCCTCGCTGGCCGCAACGAAGCGCGCCGAGATCCAGGCAGACATCGACAGGCGAGTGAAAGCGCAAGCGGCATCTCCAGGCAGCGAAGCCTCCGTTCGCAGACTCATTGAAGAGTTGCGAATCGGCACGCCGAATTACGACGTCATGAGCTCAGCGTTGGCACGACTCACGCGGCGGCGGCTGACAGAGCACCAGGCAACGATGGCGAAGCTCGGAGCACTCCAATCACTGATCTTCAAGGGTGTCGGTCCGGCCGGTCCGAACATCTATGAGGCCCGGTTCGAAAAGGGTTCGCTCGAGTGGCGGATCTGGCTCAACCTGGACGGCGGCGTCGATCATTTCACGTATCGCGTTGCCGCTTCTCCGGCACGTTAGACGGACACTTGTGTTGAATGGCATGTCCAAAAACCCGATCGTACATCTCAGCGCTGCTGGTTTCCAGGGC